>CAYRBX010000049.1:0-7448 GCA_964422695.1 uncultured Dehalococcoidia bacterium | reverse complement strand
CCCCCAATTGGTAGGCATCGAAGGAGAGGATATCAAGCCCGAGATCCAAAAGCCAGGGCAAATTCACTTCGGCGCAGAGGTGAAGCCCCTTCAGGCCCTCCACCCCCGAGAAGAACTCCCTCAAATCCTCCCTCGCCTGAGCATCGTTGTATCCCGAGAAGGCGCTGAAAACCCACCCGAGCCCCGGCTCGTCGATCCAGACGAAAGCCCTCTCATTTCTCTCCCTGAGCTCGCGGAGCATCACATTGACCTTCCTTCGAATGAAATCGAAGAGGATCTCCCTGACATCATCGTGATAGATGATGGGCTTCCCCTCCTCATCGCAAACTCTGAATCCGAAGCTCACGGGCCCCGTGACCTGCCCCCTCACGGCGTAAAATCCCGAAAGATCGAGCTCCAGAAATCGAGGGTAGATGATCGAGTAAGGAGGCCTCAATTTGAAGAGATCCTCATCTTCCATCATCTCGAAATATCTCTCAAGCTCTTCGCGGAACTTCCTCAAGCTGAAGAGGATCTTCTCCCTCTCGGAGTCCAAAACGATCCCCGGAAAATTCCCCGATGTCTGAACGTACATATCCTCGTAGAAGCTGGCATTCGGGAGCTGGGGAAGGAAGGGGATGTCGAGGCTCAGAGAGAGCTCGAGCGCCCTCCCCGCATCCCGATGGGGGAGGATTCCCATCGCCGTCGTTCGAAGCCCTCCCATCATGGCCTTCGGGCGAGCTCGCCGGCCTCAGATCTCCGCGTGAAGCTCAAAATACGCTTGAGGACGGCCGCACAAGGGGCAGGTTTTCGGAGCCTCATTCCCCTCATACACGTACCCGCAATTACGGCATATCCACCTCGCCGCCCGATCCCTCCTGAAGACCTTCCCCTCCCTCAGATCTTGAAGGAGAGCGAGAAAGCGCTTCTCATGCCTCTCCTCCACCTCGGCGAGCTTCCGGAAGATATCGGCTATCTCATCGAATCCCTCCTCCCGCGCCGTCCTCTCGAACTCCGGATACATCTTCGTATGCTCGTAATTCTCCCCTTCGGAGGCGGCCTTGAGGTTCTCCTCGGTGCTCCCGATGAGCTTCAAAACCCTCGCCAAGATCTCGGCGTGCGCTCTCTCATTCTCCGCCGTCTCCAAGAAGATCGCCGCGATCTGCTCCAATCCGGCTTCCTTCGCCACCTGAGCGAAGAAAGTGTATTTGTTCCTCGCCGCCGACTCTCCCCGAAAGGCCGCCATGAGGTTTTGCTCCGTCTTCGTTCCCCTTATATCCCGCATGCTTCCCTCCCCGCTCAACTGCGTTCGATTGCGATATGGATGCTATACATGTACTTGTTAGCTTGTCAATATTCGCTCTAAAGGAGGATGATGGTGTTAGAGATGTGGAGATGAAGCTCAGAGCCGGAATTGAGCCTTTCGAGAGGCATGCCTTGCGGTATGATGAGTGGTTTGAGAGGAACAGAGCTGTTTACGAGGCGGAGCTTCTTGCGGTGAAGGAGCTTCTGCCGCGTGAAGGGAGAGGAGTTGAAATAGGGGTTGGAAGCGGGAGATTTGGAAGTCCTCTCGGCGTTCGAGTGGGGATTGAGCCCTCCGGAGAGTTGAGGAGGATGGCGAGGAAGAGGGGGATAGAGGTCGTGGCCGGAGTGGCCGAGCGCCTCCCCCTTCGTGATTCTTCCTTCGATTATGCTCTCATGGTGACGGTGCTTTGCTTTGTGGAAGAACCGGAGAGAGCCGTCGAGGAGGTCTGGAGGATTCTCAAAAGAAGAGGTGTTTTCGTTGTGGGGTTTATCGACAGGGAGAGTCCTGTGGGAAGGATTTATGAGCGTCGGAAGAATGAGAGCGTGTTCTACAGAGCGGCTCATTTCCTCTCCTCTGAGGAGATCCTCGATCTCATGAAGAGAAGGGGGTTTTGCGATTTCAAAATCGTGCAGACGATCTTTCGCCCTCCTTGGGAAGTAACAGAGCTTGAGCCGATAAAAGAAGGCTACGGTGAGGGATCTTTTGTGGTTATCAGAGCTTCCAAAAGTTGAAGAAAGCAGGAGATCTCGACGCACATCCGCCCTCTTGACCTTTCTGTTTTTCTCCTCTTGCCCGGCTCGATAATGTGTCCCTCTCTCAAGACGAGCTTTCTGAAGTTCGAAGCCTCCCGGAAAATTCGCATTATAAACTTCTTTCACCACACGCCAGTAAGGAACTGCTTCCTCTTCGCTCTTCCCTTCTTTCAATTCCTCCTCAACAAGTTGTTGAGAGGGCAGGTTACTCCTCCCAGGACTTTTTCTCGCAGCCATCTTTCCTCCATTGCATTTGCTTGAATAATAACCGAGATGAGAGAAAGGAAGCGATATAAGATCTTCGAAACCGGATGGGGGTGGATGGGGGCGGCGTGGAGCGAGGAGGGAGTGTTCAAGCTCACCTTCCCCTTCACGAGAAGAGAAGAAGCTCTGAGAGCTCTTGAGCCGGAGCCCGATTGGATTGAAGACGAGAGGGGATTTGAGAAGCTTGCAGAGAAGGTGAGGAGGTATTTTGAGGGGAGGAGGATCTCTTTCGAAGATATCCCCGTAAGCTTTGAGCTCGGAACCGAATTTCAGAAAAAGGTGTGGAGCATCACGCGCGAGATACCTTACGGGGAGAGGAGGACTTACAAGGAGATCGCCTGCATGCTGGGAATTCCCAGAGGATGCAGAGCCGTGGCGCAAGCCCTCAAGCGAAATCCCCTCTTCCTCCTCGTCCCCTGCCACCGGGTGGTGGGGGCGGGGGGAAGGCTTGTGGGATTCTCCGGAGGGCTCGAGCTCAAAAGGAAGCTCCTCGATCTCGAAGCCGGAAGCTCCCCCTTGTGATCTCGCCTCTCACTTCAGGCCCAGCTTCTCTCTCAATCGCGCCTCATCAAATCCGAAGATGAGCTCATCTCCTATCTCTATAATCGGAACCGTCCTGCGCCCCGTCCTCCGCCTCAACTCCTCCCACTTCCCCCTGTTCAAAGCTAAATTCACATCCTCAAATTCCACTCCCCGCTCCCGAAGGAACTTCCTCGTCATAAGACATCGAGGGCAGTTGGGCGTCCAATAAACTCTCACCTTCTCGCACATCTCCTCCTCATCCTCCTTTTTTCCTTCAATGATCACAGGGGAGGCTTCCGGCTTCCACCAAGCCATCCCTCAAATTCATTCAAAAGTTCTCCCTCAATTCGCCGAGGGGAAGGGAGCGGAGGAGAGCTTCGAGGTTCCGGGCTTTCCTCGCGGCGGCGCTCAAGATGGCGTTTATGAGCTCGGCTTTATCGCCGAGGCCATCGAGGGCGGCGACGAGGGTGAGCACAAAGCAAGCATAGTAAGCGAGGCTCAGGAATTCCGAAAAGGAGGAGAGCGCTTCGGGTTTGCTCTGAAGATCCCCGAGATCGAGAGCTTCGGCTCTGAGCCCGAGCCTTCCGGCCGCTCTCAGCACATCGATGAGAGGGCGGGATTCGGGGTACTTGCGGCTGATCTCCCCGAGGAGCTCCGCGGAGAGGGCGAGAGATTCCCCTTCAATAGGAGCCCCGCTCTCGCGCGGCCCTCCCATCTCGCCCAGAAGCGCGCATCCCAGAGGGGTGAGCGCTTCCAAAAGCCGTTCGATATCCCCGACATCCCTTCGCATCGCGAAGGGAGCCACGACGGCGGCGAGGAAATTCCTCCAAGCCCCCCTATCCTGCTCCATCTCCCCTCACCTCTCCGGAGATCTCGATCGAGTCGAGGAGGAGGCGGAGGATGAGCTTGGAGGCCTCTTTATCCAAGGGCTCGTTGTTGTTGCCGCACTTAGGGGATTGAATGCAGGAGGGGCATCCCTCCTCGCAGCCGCACTCGGAGATGAGCTTCAGGGTCTTTCGCCACAAATCCACGACGATCTCATATCCCTTCTCCGCTATCCCCACTCCTCCGGGATGGGCATCGTAAATGAAGACCACCGGATTTCCGATCTCGGGATTGTAGGGCATGGAGACGCCGCCGATATCATTTCGATCGCAGAGGGCGAAGAGGGGGAGGAGGGCTATGGAGGCGTGCTCGAGAGCGTGAAGCCCCCCTTCAAGATGCAAGCCCCTCTCCTTCACTTCGAATGCTATGCGAGCGGGAACGGTGAACCAGAAGGCGCAGGTGTGGAAGATCTGAGGGGGAAGATCTAAGAACTCCTCTCCTATGATCTTCTCGGTGAAGATCTGCCTCTTGCGAAATCCTATGATGCGCTCGGTGACCTCCACCTTCCCGAAGGCGACGAGGCTGCTTCCCACCTGCTTCTCCCTCTTCACCTCGAGGACATTTATATCCGTTATGATGCGCGGCTGGGTGTAGTAATCGACTTGAGCTCTGGAGGCATAAGCCGTTCCGTTTGCGAGATCGAGCTCCTCGATCAAGTAGGTCTCATCGCGATGAAGGTATATGGCGCCGGGGTAAAGCTCTCTCAAAGCCGTTTCGGCATCGAGGATTTCGAGAAGCGCTCCCGAATCCCTCTCCACCAATCTGAAGGGCCTTCCGGAGGCGCTGCGAATGCTTATGTGCTGAGCCGGCGGGGGGATTTGAGGGGAGGGGAAGAATCTGCCCTTGCGGAATTGGAGGAGGCCTTGAGATTCAAGCTCGGAGCACAATTCCCTCATCTCCTTCCCGAAGAACTCCTCATCTTCCGATCCCAGAGGATATTCCCAAGCGGCGCAGAGGAGGTGAGGCTTGAGGATGTAGGGGTTTGAGGGATCCGAGAGCGCATGTTCGAAGGGCTTCTCGAAGAACTCCTCGGGATGGCGCACGAGGTACTGATCCAGAGGATCGTCGGTGGCGATGAGCACGCTCAGAGCCTCCTCATTCCTCCTTCCGCTCCTCCCCACCTGCTGCCAGGTGCTCGAGATGCTCCCGGGATAGCCGGCGAGAATCGAAGCGTCGAGATCGCCTATATCTATTCCGAGCTCGAGGGCGTTCGTGGCCACCACCCCCAGAAGCTCCCCTCCGAAAAGCCCTCTTTCTATCTCCCTCCTCTCCTCGGGAAGATATCCCCCGCGGTAGGAGGCGATCCTCGAGGCCAGAGCCCCATCTCCCTCTTCCGAAAGCTCCTTCCTCGCGTAGCGGTAAATGAGCTCGGCGAGGCGCCTCGATCTCACGAAGAGCAGAGAGCGGAGATGCTCCCTTATGAGCTTCGCGAAGATGACGGCGGCTTCATAGTAGGGGCTTCTCCCCGATTCCCTGGGATTCCAGAAGACGAAGTACCTCTTCCCCCGGGGAGCCGTATCTTCGGTTACGGGGAGGAAGGGGAGCCCCACGAGCCTCTCCGCATGCTCCGCCGGATTGGCTATCGTGGCGGAGCAGCAGATGAACTGAGGGGAGGAGCCGTAGAGGCGGCAGAGGCGCCTCAGGCGCCTCAAGACATTGGCCACATGAGAGCCGAAAACCCCCCGGTACACATGAACTTCATCCACCACCACGAACTTCAAATTGCCCAGAAAGCGCGCCCAAGAGCGGTGATTGGGGAGGATGCCGAAGTGGAGCATATCGGGATTCGAGAAGATGAGGCGGGCGCTCCTCCTTATCCTCCTCCTCTCCGGAGGGGGCGTGTCGCCGTCGTAAATTCCGACCCCTATCCTCTCGATCTCCCTTCCGAGCTCCTTCAGATTTCGAAGCTGATCTTGCGCCAGAGCTTTGGTGGGGAAGAGGTAGAGAGCGCAGGCGGATCTATCTTCAAGAAGCGCCTTCAAGACCGGGAGGTTGTAGCAGAGGCTCTTCCCGCTTGCGGGCCCGGTGGAGATCACCACATTCGCCCCCTCCAGAACCGCCTTTATGGCCTGAGCTTGATGTCTGTAAAGCCTGCGGGGGCCGAAGCGAAATGAGGGGAGCTCCTCGGGGGAGGCGAAGGAGGCTTCCCTTCGGGGGATGATGCGGATATGAGAGAGCTGTCCTCGGTAGAAGGGCGGGCTCTCCAAGGCCCGGATTATCCTCTCGAGGGCCATCTCCTCCTCTTCACAATTTTGCCCGAGAACCGCTTATGATTTGTAGAGAACTCCGAGCAAGAGGTGAGGAGATGGAGAGGGAGGCGGATGTATCGCGCCGCACCCGGGAGACGGCGGTGAGGGTGAGGATAAAGCTCGACGGAAGAGGGGCTTCCGACATCGCCACCGGAATAGGGATGCTCGATCACCTCTTGGCGCAGCTCGCCCGCTTCAGCCTCTTCGATCTCGAAATTCAAGCTTCCGGAGATGTGGAGGTCGATCCTCATCACACGGTGGAGGATGTCGCCATAACCTTGGGGGAGGCTTTAAAAGAAGCTCTGGGGGAGAAGAGGGGGATCGTGCGCACCGCAAGCGCCATCGTCCCCATGGACGACGCTCTGGCTCTGGCGGCGGTGGATCTCGGGGGAAGGGGATACGGGAGGATAGAGGTCTCCTTCGATGCTCCCTTCTTGGGAAGGCTCCCCACGGAGCTCATAAAGCACTTCCTCGAGAGCTTCGCTCGCGAGGGGAGATTCAATTTGCACATCTTGCTCCTCGGGGGATGGAATTCCCATCACAAAGCGGAAGCCGTCTTCAAAGCTCTGGGGAAGGCGCTCGGGGAGGCGGCTCGGATCGATCCCCGGGTGGGCGATGTGCCGAGCACCAAGGGAATTCTGTGAATATAATTCTGAGGGAGGGCGTGATTGAGGCGGGGAAGGTATTATCTCCTCGATCTGAGAGGCTGCTCCCCCTCCCTTCTGGATGATCCGGAATTCCTTCGCGAGATGCTCATCGAGGGGATGAGAATGGCCAATCTCTCCCCCCTGGGGGAGGCCTTTCATCATTTCACCCCTCAGGGCGTGAGCGGCTTCGTCATGGCGGCCGGCTCTCACTTCTCCATTCACACATGGCCCGAATACGGCTACGCTTCCATCGATATCTACAGCTCGGAGGAGACGCCGGTGCTCGAGGAGATCGCCAATTTCTTCTCCAAGAAGCTTCAGAGCAGGGATTTCTCGCTCACAGAACTTATAAGGAGAGAGGTGGGACATGGAGATGAAGAAGGCGAATAGCTGGCTTTTCGAGGAGATCACCCCCGATTTCTACCAGATCTTCGGAATAGAGAAGATGCTCTTCTCGGGACGCACCAGATACCAGAAGGTGGAGATCTTCGAGAATCAAACCTTCGGGAAGTGCCTCGTTCTGGACGGCAAGATACAGAGCGCCGAGAAGGACGAGTACATCTACCATGAAGCCTTGGTTCACCCCGCTATGATCCTCCATCCCGACCCTCAGGTCGTCTTCATCGGAGGCGGGGGGGAAGGGGCGACGCTGCGCGAGGTTTTGAAGCACAGCACCGTGAGGCGGGCCGTGATGGTCGATATAGATGAGGAGGTGGTCGCTTTGTGCCGAAAGCACCTCCCCTCCTTCTCGGCCGGAGCTTTCGAAGATCCCAGAGCCGAGGTGATCTACATGGACGCTTGGGAGTACTTCGAGAAGGCGGGGGAGGCTTTCGATGTCGCGATC
>CAYRBX010000048.1:0-7472 GCA_964422695.1 uncultured Dehalococcoidia bacterium | reverse complement strand
GAGGAAGTGGAGGGAGTGCCGGGAGGCTTCCGGCGAGCCCAAATATGTGATCTGCAATGCCGATGAGGGGGATCCGGGGGCCTTCATGGATAGAGCCATTTTGGAGAGCAATCCTCACGAGGTTCTGGAGGGCATGGCCATCGCGGCCTACGCCGTCGGAAGCCACGAGGGGTATATCTACGTGCGAGACGAATACCCTCTCGCCGTAAGGCGCTTGGAGGAGGCCATAAGACAAGCGGAAGAAGCCGGAATTCTGGGGGATCGGGTGCTCGATTCGGATTTCAGCTTCCGATTGAGAATAGTTCGGGGCGCCGGAGCTTTCGTCTGCGGGGAGTCCACAGCTTTGATGTACTCCATAGAGGGGAGGCGGGGGATGCCGAGAGCTCGCCCTCCTCATTCGGTGAGGAGAGGCCTTCGGGGGAAGCCCACCGTTCTCAATAACGTCAAGACCTTCGCTTACGTCCCTCTGATCATCCTCAAGGGGGCCGATTGGTTCCGAAGCACGGGAACGGAGGGGAGTCCGGGAACTGCGGTTTTCGCCCTCGCGGGGAAGATCGCCTGCACCGGGCTTGTGGAGGTGCCGATGGGAACGACCCTTCGGGAGATCATCTTCGAGATAGGCGGGGGAATGAGGGAGGGGAGCGAGTTCAAAGCGGTGCAGATAGGAGGCCCCTCCGGAGGATGCCTTCCCGAAAGCCTCCTCGACACCCCCGTGGATTTCGATTCCCTCACATCGGCCGGAGCCATAATGGGCTCGGGCGGGATGATCGTCATGGATCAGAACAATTGCATGGTGGACACGGCGAGGTTCTTCTTGGAATTCACCCAGAGGGAATCATGCGGGAAGTGCACTTTCTGCAGGCTCGGAACCAAGCACATGCTCGAGATCCTCGAGAGGATATGCAGGGGGGAGGGGAGGGAGGAGGATCTTGTGCTTCTGGAGAGGCTGGGAGAAGCGGTGAGAGAGGGATCTCTGTGCGGCTTGGGGAGAACGGCCCCCAATCCCGTTCTCACCACATTGAGGTATTTCCGAGATGAATATGAGGCGCATATAAGGGAGAAGCGCTGCCCCGCGCTCGTGTGCAAGGAGCTCATAGCCTTCTACATCCTTCCGGATAAATGCGAGAGGGGATGCGAGCACTGCGTGCTCACCTGCCCGGCCGAAGCCATAAAGAGCGATGAGCAGAAGCGGAAATTCATCGTGCAGGAGAAATGCATAAAATGCGGGACATGCCTTGAGGTCTGCCCTCCGGAGTACAGCGCCGTCATAAAGATCTCCCCTCCATCCCCCGAACCTCCTCTCCGGTGAGGCCTTCACTTGGAGAGCCGGATTTGTCACAATTTAAGATGGCGTCGGATTTCGCACAGGACGGAGGAGGGAAGGGATATGGCGCAGCAATCCAGAAGCAAGGAGGAATGGAGGGAGAAGACCTTAAAGCCCGTGACGAGCAGAATGCCCGAGAGGGAGGAGAAATTCGAAACAACATCCGGAATCGTGCTCGATCAAGTTTACACTCCCGAAGATCTTCCGGATTTCGATTGGCGGAGGGATCTCGGATATCCGGGAGAATATCCCTTCACTCGAGGAATTCAGCCCAATATGTACAGAGGCCGCATCTGGACGATGCGGCAGTATTCGGGTTTCGGAACGGCGGAGGAGACGAATAAGCGTTACAAATTCCTTCTGGAGCAGGGGCAGACCGGATTGAGCGTGGCTTTTGATCTTCCCACTCAGCTCGGATACGATTCGGATCATCCTCTCGCCGAAGGAGAGGTGGGGAAGGTGGGAGTGGCCATCGATACCTTAGAGGATATGGAGATATTGTTTGATGGAATTCCTCTCGATAAGGTGAGCACTTCGATGACCATAAACGCCACAGCTCCCATCCTCCTCGCCATGTACATCGCGGTCGCGAAGAAGCAGGAAGTCGATCCCAAGCAGCTTCGCGGAACCATTCAGAACGACATCCTGAAGGAATATGTGGCGAGAGGCACTTTCATCTTTCCTCCTCGCCCCTCGATGAGGCTTATCACCGATATCTTCAAGTACTGCAAAGATCATGTTCCTCAATGGAACACCATCAGCATAAGCGGATATCACATAAGAGAGGCCGGAGCGACGGCGGTTCAGGAAGCCGCTTTCACCTTGGCGAATGCGATCGAATACGTGCGGGCGGCGATAAACGCCGGCCTCGATGTGGATGAATTCGCGGGAAGGCTCTCCTTCTTCCAAGCCGCATATACGAACTTGTTCGAGGAAGTGGCCAAATTCCGGGCCATGCGCCGGGTGTGGGCGAAGATAATGAGGGAGAAATTCGGAGCCAAAAACCCGAGATCTTGGATGTTCCGCTTTCACACTCAGACATGCGGTCACACCCTCACGGCCCAGCAGCCTCTCAACAACATCATCAGAACCACAATTCAGGCGATCGCCGCCATCTTGGGGGGAACCCAATCGCTTCACACCAACTCCTTCGATGAGGCCTACTGCACCCCCACCGAGGAGGCGGTCACGATAGCCCTCCGCACTCAGCAGATCCTCGCTTACGAGAGCGGAATAGGAGATGTGGTCGATCCTCTCGGGGGTTCATATTATGTCGAGTATCTCACCAACAGGATGGAGGAGGAGATCTGGAAGTACATAGATAAGATCGAGGAGATGGGCGGGGCGGTGGCGGCCATAGAGCAGGGCTACATACAGCGTGAGATTCAGGAGAGCTCCTACCGAACTCAGCGAGCTATCGAGGAGGGGAGGAAGATCGTCGTGGGCGTGAACAAATTCCAGTCTCCTTACCCCCCGCTCCGCAATATATTGAAGGTTGATCCGGCCGTGGCGAAGAGGCAGAAGGAGAGGCTCGAGGCGGTGAGGAGGAGGAGGGATCCCTCGGCCGTGGAGAGGGCGCTCAAGCGGCTCGAGGAGGCGGCTCGAGATGAGAAGGAGAACACGATGCCGGCCTTCATCGAGTGCGTCGAGGCTTATGCGACCTTGGGGGAGATCTGCGATGTCCTGCGAAGGATCTTCGGCGAGCAGAAGGAGATCTTGGTTATTTAAGGAGGAAGGTGATGGATTTCGAGCTCACGGATGAGCAGAAGCTCTTCCGGGAGATGGTGAGGGATTTCGCCAAGAAGGAGATAGAGCCTCTGGCCGCGGAGATAGATGAGACGGATAGATTCCCCGAGGAGATCGTGAGGAAGCTCGGGGAGCTCGGGCTTCTGGGCATCTCCATACCCGAGGAGTACGGAGGGAGCGGAGGAGATTACATCTGCGTGGCGATCGCCACCGAGGAGATCTCCAGAGCTTCCGCGGCGGTGGGGGCTATACTTCTTGCTCACCTCTCCCTCACGGTGAGGCCTCTCTTCGAGAAGGCGACCGAAGAGCAGAGGAGGAAGTTCGTCGTCCCCTGCGCGAGAGGGGAGAAGCTCGCCGCCTTCGCTCTCACCGAGCCGGAGGCGGGAAGCGATCCGGCTTCCCTCAAGACCACCGCGATTCGCAAGGACGGCGGCTTCGTTCTCAACGGAACGAAGATCTTCATCACCAACGGAGCCGAAGCCGAGGTCATCGTGGTCTTCGCCAACGCCAATCCCTCCTTGGGCTACAGGGGGATTTGCGAGTTCGTGGTGGAGAAGGGAGCTCCGGGATTTTCGGTGGGGAAGAAGGAGAAGAAGATGGGAATTCGGGGGGCTTCCGCCGCGGAGCTCATCTTCGATAACTGCTGGGTTCCTCAGGAGAACCTCGTGGGGGAGGAGGGGAAGGGATTGCGCCAGGCCTTGGAGGCGATAGACGCGAGCCGCATCTCGGTGGCGGCTCAGGCCGTCGGGATCGCGCAGGCCGCTTTCGAAGCCGCTCTCTCCTACGCCAAGGAGAGAAGGCAATTCGGCCAGCCCATCGCCAACTTCCAGGCGATACAGTGGATGCTCGCCGATATGGCCACGGGAATCGAAGCGGCGAGATTGCTCACTTATAAGGCCGCCTTCCTCAAGGAGAAGGGGCTTCCCTTCTTGAAGGAGGCGGCGATGGCCAAGGTGTTCGCGGCCGAGGTCTCAAGAGATGTGGTCAACAAAGCCCTTCAAATTCACGGAGGCTACGGCTACACGAGAGATTATCCTCTGGAGCGTTATCTTCGCGATGCGAAGATAACGGAGATTTACGAGGGGACTTCGGAGATGCAGCGCCTCACCATAGCGAGAGCGCTGCTCAGAGATTGAGAGAGGAGGAGGGAGAATGGGGGTGAGGAGAATTCATCATGTGGCGATCGCGGTGAGGAGCATCGATGAGACCTTAAAGCTCCTCGGTGAATTGTTCGATCTCAAAGCCGAGAGGATCGAAGAGGTTCCGGATCAGGGGGTGAAGGCGGCTCTCATCCCCATAGGAGATGCGGAGCTCGAGCTCTTGGAGCCCACGGATCCGAGCGGAGGCGTGGCCAAGTTCCTGGAGAAGAGGGGAGAGGGAATTCATCACATCTGCTTTGAGGTCGAGGATGTCGATCGGGAGCTCGAGAGGCTGGCGGCGAAGGGCGTGGAGCTCATCGATAAAAAGGGGAGGAAGGGACTTGCGGGGAAGATAGGATTCATTCATCCCCGTTCGGTTAAAGGGGTGTTGGTGGAGCTCGCCCAAAAGGCGGAAGAGTAGGGCCTTGGGGGGTTGGGGCGATGGCGAGGAAGATCAGGGTTCTCATCGCGAAGCCCGGATTGGACGGGCACGACCGGGGGGCGAAGGTCGTGGCGCGCGCCCTTCGGGATGCCGGAATGGAGGTGATATACACCGGACTTCGCCAAACTCCCGAGATGATCGCGGAGACCGCCCTTCAGGAGGATGTTGATATAATAGGTTTGAGCATCCTCTCCGGAGCTCATCTGGAGCTCTTCCCGAAGATCATGGAGGAGCTTCGGAAGAGGGGGATAGGGGATATTCCCGTCATCGCGGGGGGCATCATTCCCGAAGATGATTACCCCGCTTTGAAGGAGATCGGAATAAAGGCGATCTTCGGGCCGGGAACCCCCACGAGCGAGATAATAAAGTGCATAAAGGAACTGGTGGGAGAGAAGGAAGGAGGAGGGTAGATGGCGGGGCACTCCAGGTGGTCTCAGATAAAAAGGCACAAGGCCCTGATGGACGCGCGGCGGGGGCAGCTCTTCACCAAGCTCGTGCGGGAGATCATGGTCGCGGTTCGTCAGGGCGGAGGCAATCCGGATACCAATCCCCGCTTGAGGCTGGCGATCCAGAAGGCGAAGGACAACAACATGCCGGCCGAGAACATCGAGAGGGCCATAAAGAAAGCTCTGGGGCAGGATGATGAGGTCAAGAAGCTCGAGGAGGTCTTCTACGAAGGATACGGCCCCGGAGGGATCGCCATCTTGCTTCACGTTCTCACCGATAACAGGAAGCGCACCTCCTCCCTCCTTCGGCATCTCTTCACCACAAACGGAGGGAATTTGGGCGAGAGCGGCTGCGTCTCCTGGCTCTTCGAGCAGAAGGGCGTGATACTCGTTGACGCTTCCGATTCGGATCCCGAGGAGGTAGCCCTCAAGGCCATAGATGCCGGGGCCGAAGATGTGAAGCTCGATGAGGGAAGCGTTGAAATTCACACCAAGCCCGAAGATCTGGAGAAGGTGAGAGCGGAGCTTGCGGCTCAGGGGGTGAAGATCATCTCCGCCGAGCTCTCCATGCTCCCCAAGACCACCCTTCAGGTCGAGGAGAAGGTGGCCCCTCAAGCCCTCCGGCTTCTCGAGGAGCTCGAGAAGCTCGAGGAGGTGCAGCAGGTCTTCACCAACGCCGAGTTCCCCAATAAGGTGCTTGAGAGCTCCTCCCGCTGATGCGCGTTCTGGGGCTCGATCCCGGGATTGAGAGCTTCGGCTTCGGGGTGCTGGAGGAGGAAGGAGGAGGGATAAGGGTTTTGGATTGCGGCGCTCTCCGCACCTCATCTCATCTTCCCGTTTGGGAGCGCCTCCTTCAGCTCTACCGGGAGCTCAAAGAGCTCTTCCTGCGCTTCAAGCCGGAGGAGATGGCCATCGAGCATTTTGTGGGCCGCGGGGTGCGCTCCGCTCTTGAGGTGGGGGAGGCGAGGGGAGTGGCGCTTCTCGTCGCGGCGGAGCTCGGCGTTCCGGTTTTCGAATACCACCCCTCGAAAGTGAAGGAGATCGTGACCGGATACGGGAGAGGGAGCAAATCTCAAGTTCAGCGGATGATTCAGCTTCAGCTCGGCCTCGGCTCCGCCCCCCGTCCGGATGACGCCGCCGACGCTCTGGCCACGGCCTTCTGCCATTTGTGGGAGAGGAAGAGGAAGGTTTGATCGCGGCGATCAGCGGGATTTTGGAAGGGCGCACCGGAGAATCCCTGCTCCTCAGAGCGGGGCCTATCACCTTTGAGGTCTTCGTCCCCTCAAGCCTCCTCTCCCGCCCTCTGGAGATGGGCTCGGAGATAAGGCTTCACACCACCCTCCTCATTCACAGGCATGTGGGAGGGCCGGATATCCCCCGCATATACGGCTTCGCCTCCCCCGAGGAGAGGGAGCTCTTCGAGCTCCTCATTCAGGTTCCCGGAATAGGGCCTCGAACGGCCCTCTCGATCCTCTCCGATTTCGCCCCCTCGGAGCTCGTGCGGATCTTGGCATCTGGGGAGGTGGAGATGCTGGCCAGAGCGGGGAAGGTGGGGAAGAAGAAGGCCGCAAGGCTCATCTCGGAGCTCCGGGAGAAATTGAAGGAGAAGGCCGGATCTCCTCCCGACCCCGATCTCATCCAAGCCCTCATGAACCTCGGCTTCTCCGCTCGCGAGGCCTTAAGCGCCGCCTCCTCCGTTCCTCACGATCCCGCCCTCCCCCTCGAGGAGAAGATAAAGCTCGCCTTAAAGCATGTTAAGGAGATGGGGGAAGGATATGAGAGGGCAGGGAGATGAGATAAAAGTGATAGCTACAAATCGGAAGGCTCAGCACAATTACGAGATCCTCGAGACCTTCGAGGCGGGGATCGTCCTCACCGGCACGGAGATCAAATCCATAAGAGCGGGAAGGGTGAACATTCAAGATGCGTACGTGTGGCCGGAGAAGGGGGAGATGTGGCTTCTCAACGCTCACATCGCCAAATTCGAGGGAGGGGGATATGCGAATCACGATCCCACCCGCCCTCGCAAGCTCCTCCTTCATCGCGAGGAGATAGATTATCTCGCCGGGAAGGCGAGGAGGAAGGGCCTGACCATCATCCCCCTGAAGCTTTACTTCTCCCGAAATCTCGTGAAGGTGGAGATAGCTCTGGCCAGAGGGCTCAAGAAGGCCGATAAACGAGCTTTGATCGCCCGCCGCGATGCCGAGAGGGAGATGAGGAGGGCGTTGAAAGCGTGGGGGCTTTGAGGAGAGCCCTTCAGCTTCCCCTCCCTCTCGCTTCGGCTTCTATCTCCTCCAAAAGGGCTTCAAGATACCGGGAGCTCTCCACGATCCGGACGATCTTCCCCCTCCTGAAGATCGCCCCCTTCCCCCTTC
>CAYRBX010000047.1:0-7919 GCA_964422695.1 uncultured Dehalococcoidia bacterium | reverse complement strand
TCCGCTGGAAGATCGTCCCCTCGGCCGAGAGGGAGGGGGCTTTCGACATTCTCGATCTTGAGAGGGGAGAGGAGCTAAGGGCTTCCTCCCCCGAGGAGGCCGCCGAGATCTTGGGGAGATGATAAAGATCGCCCTTCCCAAAGGAAGGCTTCAGAAGCTCACCTTCGAGCTCCTTCAGGAGAGGGGATTTGAGATAAGACATTACCACCCCTCCTCGCGCCTCTACCGGCTTGAAAGCCCGAGATTCCCGGAGATCCTCTTCAAATCGCTTCACGAGAAGGACATCGCCGTTCAGGTGGCCGTGGGGAATTACGATCTCGGGATATGCGGGAGGGAGTGGGCGCTTGAGATCGCGGCCAAATTCCCCAAAGCCAAAGTGGTGGAGCTCCGCTCCTTGGGCTACGGGAGGAGGAAGCTCTTCGCGGCTCGAAGCTCCTTCGGGGCTTCGAGCTCGATCTCAAGCCTGGCGGGCGAATTCCCCAATCTCGCCGAGAGCCTCGCCTTCCGATTGCGCCTTCCCCGTTTCCGGATCTTCCCCCTCTGGGGGGCGGCCGAAGCCTATCCTCCGGAAGATGCCGATCTCGTGATCCTTCCCGCAAGAGATGAGGAAGAGCTTTCGGCCGCAAGGCTTCGGCCTTTCGAGGAGCTCCTTGAGGGAGAGGCGGTGCTATTGGGAAATGTGGAGAGCTTGAAGCGCAAGGAGCTCGGGGAGATCCTCCGCGCCCTCTCCTCGCTTCGAGGCGAGGAAGCTCCTCAAGATCGGGAGCTTCCCGAGCTCGGAGAGGGCTTCTTCGAGCCCTTCCCCCCCGATTTCGTGCGCCTCGCCCTTCCCGACGGCCACCTCCTTCCCCCCACGGCCGCCTACCTCAGGGAGATAGGACTTCGCATCCCCCTCTACACCTCCCCCCTTCGGGCGAGGCGCTTCCTCATCGAGGGCGAGGAGGTGGCCGTGAAGGTGGTGAGGCCTCAGGACATGCCCCTTCAGGTCGCCGTGGGGAATTTCGATCTTGCGATCACGGGGAGGGATTGGGTTTGCGATCACCTGACCTCCTTCCCCACAAGCCCCATTCGCATAATAAAGCCCTTTGATTTTGGGAAGGTGAGGGTGGTGGCCGTGGTGGCTTGGGATTTCCCCGCCGAAGATGTGGAGGAGCTTCGAAAGCTCCTTGTAAGCGGCTCCCGCGCTCCCCTTCGCATCGCCTCGGAGTACGCGAATTTAGCAGATAGGTTCGCAAGAGAGCATCACCTCTCCCCCTACAAGGTGATCCCGACTTGGGGGGCGACCGAAGCCTTCATTCCCGAAGATGCGGACATCCTCATAGAGAACACGGAGACGGGAGGCACTTTGCGCAGGCACAATCTCCGCATCCTCGCGGTGCTCTTCGAATCCACGGCCTGCCTTGTGGGGCGGAGGGAGTATCCTCCGGAGAAGGAGGAGAAGGTAAGGAGGTTCCTCGGGAGGTATTTCGAATGCGTTTGATCTCCGATCCTGAGGAGCTTCTGAGGCTCTTCCGGCGGCGAAAGATCTCCGCCGGGGAGATCGAGGAGGAGGTCGAGAGGATCTTGGGGGAGATACGCTCCGGGGGGGATAGGGCGCTTGAGCGATTGAGCCGCGAGATCGAGGGGATCGAACTTGATTCGATCGAAGTGAAGCCGGAGGAGGTGGAGGAGGGTTTGAGGGAGGCGGGGGATTTCCTTCCGGTATTGAGGGAGGCGGCCCGGAGGATCTCCGATTTCCACAGGCGCCAGAAGGAGATCTTCGGGCTTGAAGGGGCGAAGGAGGTGAGCGAGGGGATAAAGCTCAGAATCGTTCCTCTGAGGAGCGTGGGGATTTACGCTCCGCGAGGAGCGAGAGGTTATCCCTCTTCGGTTTTGATGACGGCGATTCCCGCTCGGGAGGCGGGAGTTGAGGAGATATACCTCGCCTCCCCTCCGGGACCGGACGGGAGAATTCCCCCTTCAGTTCTTGCCTCGGCGCATATCGCGGGAGTGAAGCGCATCTTCAAGCTGGGAGGGGCTTTGGCCGCCGGGGCTTTCGCCTTCGGAACCGAAACCGTCCCCAAGGTCGATAAGATCTGCGGGCCCGGAGGCCTCTTCTTCACCGCCGCGAAGAGGAAGGTGTTCGGGGAGGTGGGAATCGACGGCCTCTGCGGCCCCACCGAAGCTCTCATCTTGGCGGATGAGGAGGCCGATCCGGAATCCTGCGCCGCCGACCTCCTGGCTCAGGGCGAGCACGCCGGAGCTCTGATCGGCCTCATAACCGATTCCCGAGGCCTCGCCGAAGAAGTTCAAAGGGAGCTTGAAGCTCGCGCGGCTTTCCTTCCCGGCTCGAGGGAAGCGGTCGAGAGGGGGTTCATCTTGATCGTCGGGGATCTGAGGGAGGGGGCGAGAATCGCGGATCTCCTCGCTCCGGAGCACCTCTCGCTTTATGTTCGAAATCCGGAGGAGCTTCTCGATCTCATAGGGAGCGCGGGGGCGATCTTCCTCGGGGAGGGGAGTCCGGAGGTCTTGGGGGATTACATCGCCGGGCCGAGCCACGTCATGCCGACCGGAGGAGCCGCTCGCTTCTCATCGGCGCTCGGAGTTTGGGATTTCGTCAAATTCATTCCCGTATTCGAATTCGAGAAAGCCCCCCGGGAGCTTCTGGAGGCGGCCGAGAAGCTCGCTCTCCTTGAGGATTTCAGAGCTCACGCGGAGGCCGCGCGCCTCAGGCTCCGGAAGGAGGGGAGATGAGAGCGGAGGATTTCGTAAGGCCTCTGTTCCGGAATTTCGATTCCTACAGTCCCGTAACCCCTCCCGACATCTTGGCCGAGGAGATGGGGGTTTCGGTGGAGGAGCTTGTGAAGCTCGATGGAAACGAGAATCCCTACGGATGCTCCCCCCGTGTTCTTGAAGCTCTGGGGAGATGCTCCCTCTACCACTTCTACCCCGACCCCCTCCACCGGAAATTGCGCAAAGCCCTGAGGGAGTATGTGGGGCTCGGGGAGGAGCACATCGTGGTGGGAAGCGGGAGCGATGAGCTCATAGATCTCATCCTCCGCCTCTGCCTCTCCCCCGGGGAGAAGGTCCTCAATTTCCCTCCCACCTTCGGCATGTACCCCTTCAGCGTGAGGGTGTGCGGAGGGGAGGTGGTGGAGATTCCGCGCCGGGAGGATTTCTCTCTGGATCTTGGAGCCATAAGGGATGCGGTGAGGAGGGAGAGAGGCGTGAAGATGGCCTTCATCACCTCCCCCAACAATCCGACCGGAAATCTCACCTCCGAGGAGGATATAAGGGAGATCCTGAAGCTCGGAATTCTGGTGGTGGTCGACGAAGCCTATTATGAATTCGCCGGAGAGAGCGTGGCGCATCTCGTCCCCCGCTATGAGAACCTCATAGTGCTTCGCACTTTCAGCAAATGGGCGGGGCTTGCCGGGCTTCGAATAGGCTACGGCATCTTCCCTCCCAAAATCGCCGAAGCGATCTACAAGATGAAGCTCCCCTACAACATAAACATCGCGGCTCAGATAGCCGCTTTGGAATCCCTCTCGGATCTCGACCTCCTCCGGGAGAGAGTTGCGGCGATCGTGAGGGAGAGGGAAAGGCTTTACATAAAGCTTAAGGAGCAGGGATTTCTGGATCCCCTTCCCTCCAGAGCCAATTTCATCCTCTGCCGAGCTCCCTCGGGAAAAGCTTTGCTCATAAAGGAGGAGCTCAAGAGGAGGAGGATTTTGGTGCGGCATTTCGATACCCCCCTCCTCCGGGATTTCATAAGGATAAGCGTGGGGAGGGCCGAGCACACCGATATGCTCCTCGAAGCTCTGGAGGAGATAAGGGGCGAGATGGAATCGGAGGAGCGGGGTCGTTAAAATATGAGCGGAGAGAAAGGGAGGGAGGACATCATGGCTGTGGAGCTCAAGCTTCCCAAGGTGCTCGAGGGCAAGACCGCGGTCGTCACCGGCTCCGGAGATGGGATAGGGAGGGCGCTCGCGATAGGCCTCGCGATGGCCGGAGCCAAGGTGATCACCAACAACAGAAGCCCCCGCCCCGAGGGCTCCGATGCGGCCAAAGTGGCCGAGGAGATAAAGCAGATGGGCGGGGAGGCGATCCCCGTGTTCTGCGATGTCGCCAAATTCGAAGATGCGGAGAAGCTCATAAAGACCGCCGTCGAAGCTTGGGGCCGCATCGACATACTGATCAACAACGCCGGCTTCGATCGGCCCAGGATGATCTGGAACATGACCGAGGAGGATTGGGATTCTCTCGTCGATTGCATGCTCAAGGGAGCTTTCAACTGCTCCCGCTGGGCTTGCGTGTTCATGAGGGAGCAGCGGTGGGGCCGGATCATCATGGTGTCCTCCGAAGCTTACAGGGGCACCGTCGGGCATGTGAATTACGGAGCCGCCAAGGCCGGAATGGTGGGGCTTGCGAGGGCCATCGCTCGCGAGATGGGAAGGTACGGCGTCACCTGCAATGCCATCTGCCCCACCGCCAAGACCAAGATGACCTACAATCCCGAGGTCATCGAGGGCATGAAGAAGAGGGTGGAGAAGGGCTTGATGACCAAGGAGCAGTTCGAGGAGTTCATGCGCATGCCCGAGCCCGAGTACATCATCCCCTTCGTGGTTTACTTGTGCAGCGATAAGGGCGCGGATATAAACGGCAGGGTCTTCTCGGTGACGGGAGGGAAGATCGCGCTTCACGCCGAGCCTCTGGATGAGAAGACCTTGATCAAGGATTACGAGAAGTACGGAGCTTGGACTTGGGAGGAGCTCGAAACCCTCATCCCGAGGGTCTTCGGCTTGAAGAACCCCTTCCCGCCGGAGCCGGAGAAGTAAGGGATTGGCAAAAAGAGGGATTTTTGATCTATACTTTTTGTGGTGGGGCTGTAGCTCAGCTGGGAGAGCGCCTCAATGGCATTGAGGAGGTCAGGGGTTCGAGTCCCCTCAGCTCCACCACAAATTTTTTTGAGCCGGGAAGCGGGAGAGAAGCTCATTTGGCTTTGATCTCGAGCCTCTTCGGCACAACTTTGGGGGCTTTCGGCAATCTTATCTCCAGCACGCCGTTCTCGTAAGAAGCCGTCGCCCTGTCGATGTCGATCTCGGTGGGAAGGGTGATCGATCGCTCGAAAGCTCCGTAACATCTCTCGCAGAGGTAGTAATTCTCCTCCTTCACCTCTTCCTCCATCTTCCGCTCGCCCTTTATGGTGAGGGTGTCTCCGGTGATGGAGATGTCGATCTCCTCCTTCTTCATTCCGGGAAGTTCAGCTCTGATCACGAACTCGTTCTCCTTCTCGAAGACCTCCACCGGAGGAGACCACGCCCTCCTCACCGGAGCTCGCTTCCAAGCCACCGGGAAGAAGGGCCTTCCGAAGATCTCCTCGAACCGGCGCTCTATCTCCTCAAGCTCCCTCTCGAGCTCTCTTATCGGCCTCCACTGGAAAAGCTCCGGCTTCCACCTCTCCAGCATCTCCGCCCTCCTTTCCTTTTTGTGAAAAAAGCTATCTCCCGCTTCCCGGCTCGGGATTTCCGAGGAGAGAATCCATCTAAAATATTAAGCGGTTCATCTCCTCTCTTGCAAGGAGGAAGGAAGTGGGAGAGCCTTTGCGTTTCTGGAAATTGCACGGAGCCGGAAACGACTTCATTCTCATCTGGGAGCCCGGAGGTCGGGAGAGGGAGTGGGGGGAGCTCGCTTTGAAGATGTGCCGCCGCAGGCATGGAGTCGGAGGGGACGGACTTATCGTCCTCCTGCCCTCCCGAAAGGCCGCTTTCAAGGCGAGGTTCTTCAATCCCGACGGATCCGAAGCCGAGGTTTGCGGCAACGGCCTGCGCTGCATCGGCCGCTTCCTCCTGCATGAAGGCCGCGATTTCCGCCTCCTCCCTATCGAGACCGGCGCCGGGATCAGGGAGATCGAGAATCGGGAGGGGGAGATATGGGCGGAGGTGGGAGCTCCTTCCTTCTCCCCCTCGGATATCCCGGCGGATCTCCCTCCCTCGCCGGATCCGCCCCTCCGGACGGGCATTCGCACTTCGATCGGGGAGATCGAGATCTTCTGCCTCTCGGTCGGAAATCCTCACGCCGTCGCCTTCGTCGAGGATGTGAGGGGATTCCCCCTCGAGATCGTGGGGCCCGAAGTCGAAAATCATCCCCTCTTCCCCCGCAGGATAAATTTCGAGATCGCCTGTCCTCGAGGGAGGAATGAGATCGAAGCCCGGGTATGGGAGAGAGGAGCGGGGGAGACTCCGGCGTGCGGCACCGGCGCTTGCGCTCTGGCGGCGGCGTCTTTCCTTTTGGGGAGATGCGAGCTCCCCGCGAAGGTCCTGCTTCCCGGAGGGGAGCTTCGAGTTGAGATGAGGGAGGGGAGGCTCTGGCTTTCGGGGCCCGCGGAGCTTGTGTTCCGGGGGGAGTGGCTCGGGTGAGAGGCCGCCGCCCTTCCGATCTAAATGCTTTGAAGGAGCTCCTCATCATAGGAGCTTTTTACCTCTGCTACTCCCTCACCAGAGGCTGCGTCGCCGGGGGCGAGGAGACGGCCTTTGGAAACGCCCTCAAGCTGATAATCATCGAGAGGAAGCTTCGTCTCTTCATCGAACCGCAAATTCAGAATTTCGTTCTGAATTACCCCTTCCTCGTGGGCCTCGCCAACGCCATTTACATGGCTTGCTATTATCCCTTCATCGGCTTCGTGGGGGCGTGGCTTTACATCTTCCATCGCCCTTCCTTTTACTTCTTCAGGAACGCCTTTTTCCTCATCGGGGGATTGGCCCTCCTCTCCTTCGCTTCCTTTCCGGTGGCTCCTCCCAGGCTTCTGGAAGATCTGGGCTTTGTCGACACATTGAAGCTTTACGGCCCCTTTCATTACGGAGATCCGGAAAGCTCGATTTTCTACAATCCCTTCGCCGCCATGCCCAGCTTGCATTTCGGCTGGACTCTGCTCGCCGGCTTGGCCCTCCTCTCTCTGGGGAGACATCCCCTCGAGAAGGCCTTGGGCGTTCTCGTCCCATCGGCTCAGCTCTTCGCCATCACGGCCACGGCGAATCACTTCCTGCTCGACGCCGCGGGAGGGCTCGTCGCTGTGGGCGCCGGCCTCCTTCTGCTATCCTTAATGGAAAGAGGAAGCCGAAGGGAGGAGTTATGGCTTTGGAGATTTCAGAGCGCCTGAAATCGCTTCCTCCTTATCTCTTCGTGGAGATCTCGCGAAAGATAGCCGAGAAGAAAGCCTCGGGGGTGGATGTCATAAGCCTCGCCATAGGGGATCCCGATCTCCCCACGCCCTCGCATATCATCGAGAGCCTCAAGCGGGCCGCCGAAGATCCGGCGAATCACAGGTACCCCGAGACCGAAGGGCTTCCCGAGCTGAGGGAGGCCATAGCCGAATGGTATGAGAGGAGATTCGGCGTGAAGCTGGATCCGAAAAGGGAGGTCCTCCCCCTGATCGGAGCCAAGGAGGGCATAGCTCATCTTCCCCTTTGCTTCCTCAATCCGGGAGATATCGCCTTGGTGCCGGATCCGGGATACCCTCCGTACACCATGGGAACGCTTCTCGCCGGAGGAGAGCCTTATTTTATGCCGCTTCTTGAGGAGAACGATTTCCTCCCGGATTTCGAGAAGATCCCCGAGCAAGTCGCCTCCAAAGCCAAAGTGCTCTGGCTCAATTACCCCAACAATCCCACCGGAGCGGTTGCGAATTTGGAATTCTTCGAAAGGGCGGTCTTCTTTGCGAGAAAGCATGAGATCCTCCTCTGCCATGACGCCGCTTACTCCGAGATCTCCCTCGAGGAGGGTTACAGAGCGCCGAGCTTGCTTCAGGTTCCGGGAGCGAAGGAGGTGGGGATCGAATTCCACTCCTTCTCGAAAAGCTACAATATGTGCGGATGGAGGATAGGGATGGTGGTGGGGGAGGGGAGGGCAGTCGAAGCCCTTATGCGCCTCAAATCCAATCC
>CAYRBX010000046.1:0-8075 GCA_964422695.1 uncultured Dehalococcoidia bacterium | reverse complement strand
ATAAAATACGAACACAGCATGATCGCCGGCCTCAGGAAGTTCTTGGAGCAGGAGATCGAACCCCTTCCGTTCGTGGAATCCATCATTCCGGGAGCGATAAAGCCCAAAAAGGGAGTCACCCCCGGGTTCCGCCTGAAATTCCAATATCCCACGAAAACCGGAGCGAAGCTCATTGCTCTGAGCGGCCGCTCCGCTCAGGAGGTCTTCGTGGTCACCTCGGAGCCCGAGAAGCTGCGCGAGCTCTTAGAAGATCGCTTTCCCGAGGAGAGATGAGGCTTCCGCCGCTCAAAAGGAGGAAGAAGGTGAAGCTCATAGGAACGGGGCATATTTTCGACATAAGGGAGAAGGTGAGGAAGCTCATCGAGGAGGAGAGGCCTCAGGCGGTGTGCGTGGAGCTCGATGAGGAGAGATACCGAGATCTCCTGAGGAGGACCTTCCCGGCCGATCCGCTCGCCCTCCTTCAAGCTCTGCTCGCGGCGCTTCACGGAACCGTTCCCGGAAACGATATGCTCGGAGCCGTCGAGGGGGCGAGAAGCCTCAACATCCCCGTCTTCCTGATAGATAGGCCGATAGGGGAGACCAAAGAGCGCCTGATACGAGCTTTCGCTTGTGAATTCCTAAATCCTCTGGAGGTGCTTCGCAAGCTTCTCGTTTTCCCCCTCTGCTTGATCTCCCAATTCGAGATGAGCGAATCTCCCTCCTCACAAGATCCCCTTGAGGATATGGTGAGGGAATTCGAAAGGGATCCCGAGCGATACAGAAGGGCTTTGGGCCTCCTCTTTCCCGCCTTCAAGAGAGCGCTTCTGGATGAGCGAGAGGATTACATGGCGTTCAAGATCAAGAAGATCTTGGAAGAATACGATCGCATCGCGGCGGTGGTCGGAGCAGGTCATATTCCCGGCCTCAGGAAGCGCCTTTCGGGAATTCGGCTCGAGATCGCCACCCTCTCCGAGATCCTCGACGCCTGAACTCCGAGCTTACATGAGGAGCTTCAAGGTGAGGATCTCAAAAGGTCGTATGTCCAAGGAGATGGTCCCGTCGCTCACCTCGATCTCCCGCTCCTCCCGCTCGAGGAGATCGGCGATCCAAGCGCGCCTTATGGTGCGGAATGGCCTCAAGCTCTTTATCTCGACCCTCGTGGGCTCTCCCGTGGTCTCATAAACCCTGAGGATGACGGCCTCATCTTCCTCCGCTCTCTTTATGGCCGAGACGAGCACGTTCTCGGGGGATATCTCGAAGAAGGAGAATTGAGATGGGAGCTCTCCCTCGGGATTTTCCGGAACCTGAAGGGAAATGGGGGGATTGAGGTACTCGCGAGCGCGGAGGTGAATTTGCGCTTCATGCCAATCCCCATCATGCGGGATGACCGCATACTTGAAGACATAAGAGCCCAGCTCCAGGGCCTCGGGCGTGGGCACCAGAGGTCCGGCGATCCCGTCCGCCGAGAGGGCCATCACTCCTCTCAGCAGGGTGAGGAGGACCTTGTCGTCCATTATCTCGCTCGCCGGAAGCCCTCGATTCAGAAAGGCGACGCCTCTCACCCCATTCCAGTAATCAAACCAGGTGAGGAAATGGGGGATGGCGGCCGGACGAGGCCTCTCCCGCTTCGCGAAATACTCGGTGGGCTCCGAGATGACGCCGAATTGCGACTCCCTGAAGTACAATTTATGGAAGATTCCGGTCTCAAATCTGACCCTCAGCCTTATACAAGGGTATTGATTGTAAATGGAAGTCGTGAAATCAATTCGGGGGAGATCTCGATAAATGACGATCTCCTTCTGTATGTCCAATCCCTTGTACTTGTAAAGAACGGGAGGGAATTTCTTTTTGAGACGATAGGGCCAAGTGAGGCAGTAATACTCGTTTTCGAAAATGACTTTGGTGCGAAGAGGAGTGGAGAGGACCTTGAAGCTTTTAGGCTTGAAACTCCCATATTCAAATCCCTCTCCAGACTCGCTCTTTATTATCTCGGCAAATCTGCATTGATGATAATAAAGATCTCCGCTTTCATCTTCTATTATAAGCTCATTTCCCTTTAGGAGCTTATCCCCTTTATGATCATACACTTCAATTATCCCGCTATCTCTTAGAATTTTAATTTTGAAGAATTGATTTTCAAATTCCGCTTCATCGATCTCTTGAGCTCGGAATGCTCTGCCGGGAATTATGCGAAACGCTTTGTAGCCGAGAGGAGGAACTTTTCCCACAAAGCCGATCTTAACCTTCTTCAATCTTCCCTCTTCATCTCTCTCCTCTTCGAGAATTTCCGTCTCCAGAGGGCCTCCATCGCTTATCTGAACTCCTCCTTCCCAGCCCTCCGGAAGCTCGATCTCCGCTTCAATCCAAGTCCTAACCTCATGATTCAAGGGATTGAAGACCACAAGGGAATTCTTCGGGGTTTTTATCTTCGAAGCTATAAAGCGCAGGGAATCTTCAATTAATTGAGGGAGCTTCTTCTGGAGCGAGAGGAAGATCTCACCTACCTCCCCGTAAATTTCATCCACACCACAACCGGTAATGAGATCGTGAAATCCGACATAAAGCAATTTCCTCCATGCATCTTCGAGCTCCTCTTTCGGATACCTTGCTCCCAAAAGCCATGCTATTGTGGTGAAGAGCTCGGCATTGTAAATCAATTTCTCACATTCTCTGAATTCTTGGGTGATCCAAGTTCGAGAAGAGCATACTTGAGGAAATACATCTACAAGCTCATCATCATAAAGCTCGCCTTCGATAATTTGAAGCTTTTTGCTCGATCTCTCCACAGCTTCGAAGAATTCATCAGGAGTTGCGATCTTCATTTTAACTGTAGTATGCTCTTCATTCCATTTCTTAACAGCTTGAGGGATTTCCTCTTGAGGCGGCATTGATCCGCTTCCGCAAGGCATGAGTATATGAGGTGTCGCGGCGAACATCTCAAGGTAAGTAAAGGATTCCTCAAGGCGATCGAGATTTAGCCCTGCTCTATAACCCAAGGGCATCCAGTGAGCCAGAATTATGGTTCCATCAAGCCCTCTCCAAATGAATTCGCTCTGATTGATATCCCTTCTCGCACCTCTTCGAAATGCCACCCATTTGTACCCCGATTTTCTGTAAATTTGAGGAAGCTGAGCATTCATTCCGAAGCTATCCGCAGCCCAAGCTACCGGAACATCAATTCCGAATTTCTCCTTGCAGTACTTCTTCCCCACGAAGATCTCCCTTACGAGAACCTCTCCGCAGGGAAGCATCATATCGGGCATCAAATATTCTCCATCTACAATAACGATCCTCCCCTCCGCGATCTTCTCGCGCACTTTCTCCCAAAGCTCGGGCTCTCTCTTCTCCAGCTCTTCAAGAAGATAAGTTTGCTCTATACAGAATTTGAAATCCTCATTTTGCTCGATGATCCTCAGAGCTTCTTTCAGAATGTGAATATTTATCTGGAGATATTCCTCTCTGGTGAAAGCCCAAGCGACATCGTAATGCGTATGCGGAACGAGATAGATCATCTGCTGCGAGTTCATCTTCTTCCCCCTTCTTGTATTTTCTTAAGACGCCGAAAGGCTTCTCTCTTCTCGCTTTCGGGAATTCTCGCTCGAGCGAGGAGCAAGCTCAAAAGCTCTATGCTCTCATCATAAGTCCTGCGATCCACAGGATAAGGATGCCCGTCCTTCCCTCCGTGAGCGAAGGAGTAGCGAGCGGGATCTTCGAAGCTCGGAGGAGCGCCGTAAACGACTTCGGCGATGAGGCTCAGAGCCCTTACGGTCTTCGGGCCGACGCCCGGAAGCGAGAGGAGGGCGGCGAAATCCTCGGGCTTTTTCTCCTTAAGGAGCCAGAGGGTTTTCTCGAGCTTCGCCGGATCGAACTCCTCCTCTCCCGGAATCGCATGCCCTTCGGGGAGGCGAAGCTTCCTCACCTCCTTCGCGATGCCCTTTATCTCCCTCAGGAGCTTCTGAGGATGCTCTTCGGAGGCGATCTTGGGGATGAGGAGGCGGGCTCTTTCGCTCTCCCTGGCCACGAGGTTGAGCACCCTCTTCTCCCTCCTCTCGGCGCAGATGGCGGCTTGAGGCTCGCAGACGAAATCCCTCACCTTCTCGCCCAGCCAATGGTACCTCCTCGCATATCGGGTTCGGGGGTTCATCCCCTGCTGAACCACCGCCCATTTGCCGTCGGCTGTGAAGAAGAAGGCGTGGTGGTAGATATCGTAGCCGTCCTGAACCGCCGCCGTATCCACCTTCGCGGCCATCCTGCTCGCGTAAATGAGCTCCTGCGGATCGCAGGAGAGGGCTTCTCCCCTCCTTGCGATCTCATCCGGAGTTCGGCGGGACGCCTTCCCCTTCCCTCCGGCCACGAAGAATCCGATCTCCTCCTCCAGACCTCTCACCGCTTCCTTGAGGGCGGCGCAGAGGGTTGTGGTGAGGCCGCTTGAATGCCAGTCGAAGCCCAGAAGGCAGCCGAGGCTTTGAAACCAGAAGGGATCCGCGAGGCGCCTTAAGAGCTCGGCGGGGCCGAAATCCCGGATGATGAGGAGGACGATCTCCCTCCCCAGAAGCTTCATCCTCTCGAAGAGCCAGCGGGGAACTCCCCCGCTGTGAAGTGGGAGATCCGCAAACCCTGTTCGCTCCATCTCCCCGCCTCTTCACTCGGGCTCTATGAGGCCGTAATTCCCGTCCCGGCGCCGGTACACCACGCTCGGCTTTCCGGTATCGGCATTCAGGAAGAAGAAGAAATCGTGATCCAAAAGCTCCATTTGAATTACGGCCTCATCAGGAGACATGGGCTTGAGGGGAAATCTCTTCACCCTCACGATCTTCCTCTCCTCTTCCGGAAGGGAGAGCTCCACCTCCTCGGCCGGAACTTCCTTCCTTCTGGCCAAGCACTTGCCCTTGTAGCGATCTATCTGCCTTTTGAGGACGTCGACCGCCGAATCGAGAGCGGCGGGGATGTTAGCCCCGCTCTTCTCGCTCCTTATAAGGGAATCCCCCACATCCAAAGTCACCTGAACTATATAGCGAGTTCCGGAGGATCTCGTGGCCTCGCGCCCGATCTCCACTTCGGCTTTGTTCACCTTCTCCAATCGCCTCAAAACCCTCTCTATCTTCCTCCTCGCATATTCGAAGGCCTCTTCCGGAACTTCCATATTCCTTCCCCTCACGATGATCTCCATCTCCCCCCTCCCTCAGGCTATCTGCTCGACGCGGCTCCCGCTCGGCTCCTTGATCACGCGGATGATATAAGGAAAGCGCTGAGCGAGCTCCTCGAGATGCGTGACCACGCATACGAAGCGCCCCTTCCCTCTGAGGGCCTCGAGAGCTTGAGCCGCAAGATCCAAGCTCTCCCTATCCAGAGTTCCGAATCCCTCATCCAGAAACATGCTCTCCACCATCACCTCCCCCCTGCCCGCCGAAAGGCCGGGGATCTCCTCCGCCAAGGCCAAAGCCAGAGCCAGAGATCCGAGGAAGGTCTCGCCTCCGCTCAAAGTGCTCACGCGCCGTATCTCATCGGCATTCCAGTGATCGACCACGAGGAATTCCTGCCCCTCCACCCTGAGGGTGTATCGACCGGCGGAGAGCTCCTCGAGCTTCTCCCCGGCTCGATCCGCAAGCCTCCCCAGCGCCTCCTCCAGAATCCAAGCGATGAACTTATCGGCCCTCAGGATCTCGGCTATATCGAGGTAGAGATCGAGCTCGGCTTTGATCCTCTTCATCTCGCTCTCGAGCTTCTCCCTGTATTTGATCTTCTCCTGGATCTCCTCGATCCTCCTCCTGAGGCCTCCCTTCTCCTGCTGCAATGCGGCCCATCTCTCCCTTCTGCTCCTCAGAAAGGCCTCTATGACCTCGAGGGGATTCCCCTCCCTCAAAGCCCTCTCGATCTCCTCCCAGCTCCGGCTGCGGGCGAGCTCCAAAAGCTCCCTCCTCCTCTCCTCAAGCTCCCTCTCGGCGGCGAGGATCTCCCTCTCAAGTTCCGATATCAGGTGCTCATCGCCCCTCCTCCTCTCCATGATCTCGAGGAGGCGGGATTGCTTCTCCTGAAGGGATTTGTGAAGAAGCTCTCTCTCCTTCTGAATGCGCTCCCTCCTCCTCGCCGCCTCCTCCTCTCTCAAGAAGGCCTCCGAGATCTCGCCCTCCTCGGGAGCGCAGATCCCGCTCACAAGCTCCCTCAATCTCCCCTCCCTCTCCCTCTCCTCCCGCTCCAGCTCCTCCATCCTGCGCTTCGCGTTTTCATATTCGGCTATCGCCCTCTCAAGCTGCTTCTCGGCTCCGGAGTGAGCTCTCTCCGCCTCCCTCCGCCTCCTCTCGGCCTCATCTCTGAACCTCCTCGCCTCCTGAAGCTCCTGAAGCGACGGCCGGGCGACGGGAGGGATCTCGGCGAGAGGAGTCGAGCAGATGGGGCAGGGATCGCCGGGCTTGAGCCCCTGAAGGAGGGTGGCGCGAGCGTCCTCCCTGCTCGCCCTCTCGTATCGCTCCTGAGCCCTCCTCTCCACGAGCTCGGCGCTCGCCAGCTTCTCCCAAGCTTCCATCTTGCGCCGCTCCGCCCTTCGAACTTCCGCCTCCTTCTGCTCGCAAAGCCTCTCCTGCCTCCTCCTCTCCTCCCTCGTCCTCTGAAGATCGCGGACGAGGATCTTGGCCTGAGCGAGGCGTTCGAATTTCGCCTGATCGAAGGAGATGCTCCTCGCCTCCTCCTCAAGATATGCCAATCTCCTCTCGATCTCCCCCATCTCCTCGCGAAGCTTTCCGAATTCGGCGAGCACCCTCTCAAGTTCTACTTCAAGCTCCCTCCTCCTCTTCCTCTTCTGAGAGATCTCCGCTCCCAGGCGCTCAAGCTCCCCCGCCTTCCTCTCCGCCTCCTCGAGCGCCGAGATCTCGAGATGCAATTTCCCCTCTTCCCTTTCGATCTCCGAGAGCTTCCTCTTCACCTCCTGAAGGCGGAGGGGAGTGGCCTCGAGGTATTCCTCTTCGAGGCGCTTCCGCAGGAATTCGAGCTTCTCCCCCTGCTGCCTCCCCCTCTGCCCGGCGAGCTCCTGCATCCTCCTGTAGAGCTCGAGTTGAAGGAGATCGTAAAGCGTCTTCCTCTTCTCCTCAGGGCTTCCGACCAGGAATCTCGCGAATTCGCCCTGCGGGAGGAGGACGGATCTCCTGAAGGTATCGAAATCCATTCCGAGAAGCTCGCTTATGCGCTTGGTGGCGGCTTCCGCCCTATCCTCGATCCCCTCCCATCTGCTGCCGGTCCATCGCTGAAGCTGAACTTGCGTTCTCCCGTCTCTGTAGATCCGCCTGAAGATCCGAAATCTCCCTCCCCCTGCTTCGAAAGCGAAGGCGACCTGAAGGAAGTTCTTCCCGTGGCTTATGAGCTGCCTTATCTCCCTTCCCAAGCGGGGGGTGCGGCCGTAGAGAGCAAAGCACATGGCATCCAAGATGGAGGTCTTCCCGGCTCCCGTCGGGCCGGTGATGCACACGAGATCCATCTTATCGAAGTTCAAGGTCGTCCAGCGCCTGAAGGCCGTGAAGCCCTCAAGCTCGAGCTTTATGGGCCTCATCCGCAGCTTCCTCCATGAGCTTTCGGACGAGCTCCAAGAGCTCCTTGGAGGGGGAGCGTCCGCGGCCGGCGGGGCTTCGATAGAATTCGGCGATGAGGGAGAGGGGATCCGCGGCCTCCCTTCGAGGGCGCTGGCTCCACAGATCCCTCTGCGGCCTTATGAGCCTCACCTCAACGGCATCGGGCAGGTACTCCCTCACCCTCTCGGGGAGATCCGAGATGTAATCATCGGCATGAATGAAGACGCGAAGCCACTCCCCCTTGACCTCCTTGGAGACGCGAGGAAGCTCCCTCAATCCTATCTCCAAAGTCCTCAGAGGACGGCCTTTGGATAGAGGAATGAATTCGTAATGAGCGGGACGCCCCGGATGCGCTTCGACGATGATCACCCCCTTCCTCTGCCCCTCCTCCCCGAAGTCCAGCTGCATGATGGAGCCGCAATAGCAGCAGGGGGCCGGGGCCTGAGGGGTTTGGAATCGATGAGCATGCCCCAGAGCTATATACTGAGCCGTGGGGGGAGGCGAACCGGATCCAAAGCGAAAACCTCCCCCAGATGC
>CAYRBX010000045.1:0-8111 GCA_964422695.1 uncultured Dehalococcoidia bacterium | reverse complement strand
CCGGAGAGGATTTGAGGAACTCCTCCAGAGCTTCGCCTATCGTGAGATCCGACATCCCCTTAAAGTTAAAATACAAGAGGCCTTTCAGGGAAGGGAGAGGGATTTTGATCCAAACGCCTCAGGAACTCGAAGTCTTCCTCCTCGCGATGCTTCCCGTAATGGAATTGAGAGGGGCGATCCCCCTCGCCCTCAAATGGGGCATCGATCCTCAAAGCGCCTTTCTCCTCGCCCTCGGGGGGAATCTCGTTCCGGCCGCGGGGCTCCTCCTGGGCCTTGAGGCGATCGTCGGGAGGCTGAGGAGAAAGGAGATTTTCGATCGCCTGATCTCGAAGATCTTCCATCGCACGAGGAGGCGGGGAAAGGTCGTGGAGAAATACGGCCCTCTGGGCCTTGCTCTCTTCGTGGCCGTTCCCCTCCCTCTGACCGGAGCTTGGACCGGCTCGATCCTCGCCTATCTTCTCGGAATCCCCTTTCGCCGCGCCTTCCCCTCCATAGCGGCGGGAGCGGCCGCGGCCGGAATTCTGGTGACCTCGGCCTCGCTCGGAGCGATCCGCCTCTTCGGCTAATCCCCTTCGGGAGGGCGGAAGATCTTCGCCTTCTTGAACCTGAGGTATCTTTCGACCATGAAATTGAGGGATTTGCGGGCCAAGAAGAAGGAGCGAGACAAGCGCTCCAAAGCTCTTCTGAGCTCCTCGGGAGCCGAGGGATGGGAGGCGGCGAGCTCGTAAAACCTCCTCCCCTCCTCCTCCCACTCCTCCATGCTCCTCCGCAGCTTTCCGGGGGGAGCGGGCCTGAGCCTTCCGGAGAGGGGGTAGCGATGGCGAGCTTCGACGTATTCGGGAAAGCATCCGGTTATGAACAAAGCTATATCTCCGATTCGCTTGTAAATGGGGAAGCGATGCTCCTCATCGAGAAGGCTTCCCAGCGCGATCATATCGTCGGGATCGAGATCCGAAAAGCGCCTTTTGAGAATCCTCCTCCCCAGCTTGAAGTAAAAGGTCACGCTCTCGACCCTCGTGAAGGAGCAGAGCATATCGACGAGGTAATCTCTCACCGCGGGATCTTCGAGAAGCTCGATGATGTGCTCGGTGTCGAAAACCGGGATCTTCTCCAGAGCTCCTGTTTGCTCCAAGGTGAAGGGCTGCGCTCTGAGATCCCTTCTCGTCCTCCTTATGAGAATGCTGAAGAAGAGGAAGGGAGAGATCTTGACCAAGATATCCTCATCGCTCATCACCCGCCTGAAGAGCTTCTCATCCTCGAGCATCATCTCCAGGAAATCCTCCTTGTCGCGAATTATCTCGACGATCCGATCGTAATCCCTCCTCTCGGTGGCCACCGTCTCGGCCATGAAGCGGAGATCGGCTCCCGTGAGCCTCCCCACAAGCCCCATTTCCCGGATCCCTCCCGAAAGGCGAAAATAATCCCGGGGAGGAGAAAATGGTAAGACTTCAAAAGCAGATCCTTCAAGGCCCTTTCGGGGAGGTGGAGAAGCGCTTCGATCCCCTGACGGGAGAGGAGGTGAGGATAAATCCGGCGAGAGCCAGAAGGCCGAAGCAGGCGGGAGGGAGGATCGATCTTTCGGAGCTCTCGGCTCGAACGAAAGACGCCTGCCCCTTCTGCCCTCAGAACATCCGGACGAAAACCCCCGTCTTCCCGGAGGATCTCGTTCCGGGAGGGAGGATAGAAAGGGGGGAGAGCGTGATCTTCCCCAATCTCAATCCATTCGGTGAGAATCACGCCGTGGGGGTTATATCCCAAGCTCACATCCTCGATCTCGACGAGATCTCCCCCGCTCTTCTCCGAGACGCCCTCTCGGCGGCTCTCGAGTACTTCTCCCTCATATCCGGGAAGGTGAGGGCGAGATACCCCATCATCCTCTTCAATTACCTCCCGCCGTCGGGAGGAAGCATAATCCACCCTCACATTCAGCTCCTCCTCGAATCCAAACCCCTTCCCCGCCTCCGCAAGCTCCTCCAAGCTTCGGGGGATTTCCAGAGGAGGTTCGGCGAGAGCTTCTGGGATCGCTTCGCTCTGGAGGAGAGGGAGAGAGGGGAAAGGCACATCTGGAGCGGAAGGATCTTGGAGATCCTGGCGAGCTTCGCTCCGAGAGGCTTCAACGAAGTGCTCATCATCTTCAAGAACTCCTCCTCCATCGAGGGCTTGAGGGAGGGATTGGAGGAGTTCGCCGAAGCTCTCTCCAAGCTCCTCAGAGGCTATAAGAAGCTGGGGATCTCCTCATTCAATCTCCTGAGCTTCTCGGGGCCTCTGGGGCGGGAGCTTCCCTTCTTCCGGCTTCACTTCCGCCTTATCTCCCGCCCCGCGCCCGCCGCCGTTTACACAAGCGACACCGGCCCCTTCGAGAGGCTCGCCGATTCCTGGGTGATCGATACGCTTCCCGAGGAGCTCGCCGAAGCTCTGAGGCCTCTCTTCACGTAAGGCTTTCGAAATCCCGCTCCAGCTGCCTTATCTTCTCGAGGAAGGCCTTGGTTTCGGGATGAAGCGGAGCGAAAGGGCAGGGGATGTGAGGGGGAGAAGCCGAGATCCTGTAAGTTCCTATCTTCTGCGCAAGCTTCTCAATTTCGATCTTATCGAGGCCGATGAGAGGGCGGTAGACGGGGAGGCTCACGCATTCGTCGATGACCTGAAGGTTGGCTAAGGTCTGAGAGGCCGCCTGGCCCAGCGCCTCTCCCGTCACTATCCCCCTCGCCCCCTCCTCCGAGGCCACCTTCTGAGCTTCTCTGTACATCCTCCTCCTGCAGAGAATGCAAGTGTAGCTTTCCGCCCTCCTCTCTCGGAGGAACTCCCGCAACCTCCTTATGAAATCCCCCATCTTTATCGTTCGGAGCTCCATATCCGGCTGGTACTCCCTCAGCATCCCGACGATCCTCTCCATCTTCTCGGGCAAATAAGGGGAGAACTCAAGATCGATGTGGAGGGGGATGACGAGGCATCCTCTCTTCATCATAAGCCAAGCCGCCACGGGGGAATCCACTCCCGGGGAGAGGAGGGCCACGACCTTCCCTTCAACCCCCGGGGGGAGGCCTCCCGCCCCCTTCAGGATCTCGCTGTAGATGAAAGCCGAATCCCCGCGGATCTCAACGTGTATCCCGAGATCCGGCTTCCTTGCTCTCACCTCAAGCTCCGGAAACCTTTCTCTTACGGCTCCCACAAGCTTTCGGGTAAGCTCCCCGCCCGGCCCCTCTCCTTTCACTCTTATGGCGAAAGTGCGCTTTCCCTCCTTCCTCTTTCGAACGAAATCGACAACCGCTTCCTCGAGATCGGAAACCGAAGCTCTGAGGCAGGGCGAGAAGGAGTGAATGCCGAAGATCTTCTGAAGCTTCCTCGTATTCTCCCGAGTTTCCGGAACATCAAGGCACATGCCGAAACCCCAAAATACAGGCCCCTTGCCGAAAGCCCGCTTTATCTGCCTCCCCAGGGCTTTTCTCCAAAGCCCTTTGGTTCTTTCCGATTTGAGGAAGAGCTCCCCGTACCTCACAAGATACATCTTGCGATAAATGTTATATTCCAAGTGGATGGAGAGGGAAAGCTGCAGGCTTGCGGCTCAGGGCTTCAAGCCCGGCGCCTGCTTTGTGTGGTGCGGCGACGAGCGGCTTCCGGCATGCCGGGCCACGCTCAGGTGGGAGGACGGCGTTCCCTACAGGCTCATTCACGCCGCGCACCTCTCCCGCCCCGAGCATTACTTCTCCATCTACCAGTCGGGATGCAATTTAAGCTGCCTCAAATGCCACTCCTGGGAGTTCACTCAGTACGCCCAGGGAATATGGATGTCCCCCGATGACATCGCGCGCCTCGCCCTTCAATATTCGGAGAAGGTGACATTCCGGGAGCCGCGAGAGCGGGCCACGGCCTTTCACGCTCTTGATCTCTGCAAGGGATGCGGAACGTGCGTTAAGCTGGAGCCGGCCGTGGGATTTGAGGAGGGGAGGAGGGTCACAAGGCTTTACCTCAAGGAGAGCGGCATCCGCTCCCCCTTCTGCCCTCGGGTGCTCGATCCCAAGCAGATCATCCTCTCCCCGCAGGGCTTCGGCCCGGCGCGGAATATCATCGCCTTCACAGGGGGGGATCTTGGATGTCAGCCCGAATTCTACGCCCTCTCGGCCGAGAGGATAAAGAACTTGGATAAGGGGCTTTGGGTTCTCTTCGAGACGAACGGCTACGGCCTCACTCCGGCCACGCTCGATCTCCTGCGATCCGCGGGGGTGGATTCCCTGTGGCTTGACATCAAAGCTTACGATAAGGAGGTGCACAGAAGGCTTACGGGCGTTGATAACGATTGGATTCTCAAGCTCCCCGAGGAGATATTGAAGCGGGATTTCGTCTTGGAGGTGCTCTCCCTCTACATTCCTGGATGGGTCGAGGAGGATCAGATAGGGAAGATAGCGAAGCTCCTCGCCGAAATCGATCCGGAAATCCCCTTCACCATCCTCGCCTTCTTCCCTCAGTACAAATTGAGCCTCGTTCCTCCCCCCAATTTGGATCAGATGCTGGCCGCTTACGAGAAGGCGAGGGAGGCCGGGCTTCGAAATGTGAGATTGGGCAATCCGTCCGTCTTCATAAAGACCGCGGAGGATCGGGAGAGAGTGAAGGAGCTCGCCCCCGAGGCGATCTGAAAGGGAGATGCTCCAAGCAAAGCGCATCGAGGAGAAATGCACGAATTGCGGAGCGTGCAAGGACCTCCTTCCCTGCTCCGGCGAGGAGTGCGCGGGATGCGGGGCCTGCGCTCTTCTCTGCCCCTCCGAAGCGATCGTGATGGAGGAGAGGCCTCCGGAGAGGAAGGTGGAGATCGAGGTCGAGGGGAGGAGGGTGGAGGTGGATGTCCCGGCCACGGTGAAGCGCGCTCTCGAGCAGGCGGGTTACAAATTCTCCGATGTTCCCGGAGAGGGGATTTACTCCCCCTGCGGCGTGGGGGGATGCTGGAGCTGCGCCGTCGAGGTGGATGGGGAGGTGCGCCCGGCTTGCATCACCCCGGTGAGGGAGGGGATGAAGATAAAGCTTGAATTCGAGGATCCCGGCCCCTTCAGATTGGTGGAGGGATTTCACGGCCACACGGTGGGAGGAGTGGGAACCCCCTGGCACCTGAAGAAGAGGGGAAGGTATATAGAGGTTGCATGTTTTGCCGCAGGCTGCAATTTCCGCTGCCCTCAATGCCAGAATTGGACGACGACCTACAGGGGAAAGGGGGTTCCGTACACCCCGAGGGAGGCCGCCCTCCGCATGACTTGGGCGCGGCGCAGGTTCGATGTGGACAGGATGGCCATCTCGGGAGGAGAGCCCACGCTGAATCGGCGATGGCTCGTCGAATACGTGAGGGAGCTCAAAGAGCTCAATCCCGATCCCAAAGCCAGAATTCACATCGACACCAACGGCTCCATTCTCACTCCCGATTACATAGACGAGCTCGTGTCCGCCGGCATGACCGATATAGGAATAGATCTCAAAGCTCTCAGGGTGGAGACCTTCATGAGGATCACGGGCCTGAAGGATCGGGAGAAAGCCCGAAGGTACATGCGGACGGCTTGGAGGGCCGTGGAGTACATCCTCAAGCGCTACGGCGATCGGGTGTTTCTGGGGGTGGGCATACCTTACAATTCGGCGCTCATCTCAAGAGATGAGATAAGGGAGATGGGAGAGAGGCTCGCGCGCCTTGATCCCTCCCTTCAGGTCTGCGTTCTCGATTACCGTCCCGAGTTCAGAAGCCGCATAAAGAGGCCTTCTTACGAGGAGATGCGCCGCATTCATGAGCTCCTCAGGGATTGCGGTCTCAAAACGGTGATCTGCCAAACTCACTTGGGCCATATAGGCCCTTAATCTATGGAGAGGAGAGATCGGAATCTCTCCTCATCTCTGAGGGGGCCCACGAGAGCGAGCTTCAGGTTCTCGGTGCGGAAGAGATCTTGAGCCACGCGCCTTATATCCTCGGGGGTCACCCTCTCGACGATCTCCAAGACCTCCTCGGGGGAGTAGATGCGATCGAGCAGTATCTCCTGCCCGCCCGTCCACATCGCCACATTTCTTGAATCCTCGAGCCTCAAGAGCAATCTCCCCTTGTTGAACTCCTTTATCCTCCTCAATTCCCTCTCGGAGATCTTCTCCTCCCTCAGGAGGGAGAGCTCCCGCAAGATGGCCTTCAGCACCTCCTCTATTCGATTGGGATCCGTTCCGGCGTAGATGATGACGGCTCCGGTGTCGGCGAAGAGATCCACATAGCTCCGCACATCGTACACGAGCCCTTTCTCCTCGCGGAGGGAGAGGAAGAGCCTTGAGCAGAGCCCCTCTCCGAGCACCGTATTCAGGAGATCGAGAGCGAAGCGATCCGGATGGAAGTAGGAGAAAGCCGGAATTCCGAGGCACAAATGCGCCTGCTCCGTCTCGCGATATTCGATCTTCACCTCGGGCTCCCTTCGATTCCCCTCAAAGGGGAGGATGGAGGGGCGCTCCCCCTCCGCAGTCCATCCCCCGAGCATCTCCCGGACGATCTCGAAGGCCTCCTCCGGATCCACGCGGCCGGCCACGCTCACCACCGCGTTCGAGGGCTTGTAGAAGTTATGCCTGTAATTGAGGATCATCTCCTGAGAGAAGTTCTGTATGGTCTCCAGAGTTCCCACCGAATCCCTTCCCAGAGGGTGATCCGGCCAGAGCAGCTCGTCGATGAGCATATCAACTCGAGAGCGAGGGGAATCGAGAGAGGCGTTGAGCTCCTCGATGACCACCCTCCGCTCCTTCTCTATCTCGGCCGGATCGAAGCGGGGATTGAGGAGGATATCGGTGATGATCTCGAAAGCGGCTCGGAAGTGCATCGAGGGGACCTTCGCCCAAAACCACACGACCTCCTTATCCGTATGGCCGTTGATTATACCTCCTATCTCCTCCACCGCCTCGGCTATCTCCCTCGCCGTCGCGCGCTTTCCCGTTCCCTTAAAGCACATATGCTCGACGAAATGAGCGATCCCCGTCTCCTCGGGCTTCTCGAAGCGAGATCCTCCCTTTATGAAGATGGCGATGCTCGCCGATCTCACCTGAACGAGAGGGCTTATGACGACACGAAGCCCGTTCTCCAGAGTTCTCTTTTCGAATCTCATCTCCCGCTTACGATATGATTATCCTCTCGCCTTCTTCGGGCACGAGCACCTCGATGCCGGTTCCCCTGAGATGCTCGACGAAGTACTCGGGATGCTCCGTATGTATGGGAATGAGGATTTGCGGCTTTATATATGCTATCACTTCGAGAAGCTCCCTCCCGCTTATATGCCCGGAGGCGTGCAGCTTCTCATCTTTATTATCCGGATCTCCGAGAAATTCAAGGCCGAAATGCGAAGCCCAGTTTCTGAGGCGCATGAGATCTATCCTCTGCTCTTCGGTGAAGGCCTCGCTTGAGGAGTAGATGTAAATCCCTCCCTCCGGCTTTATATCGATGAGCTCGCTCATATCCCAGAAGCTGAAGCAGAGGATGAAATTCTCGGGAGCGCTCCGGATGTCCCTCCAATCCACATAGGATTCCCCGAACCTCTCCCTCACCCTTTCCTCCCAGCGCTCTTGCCTCGCTTTGGTCTCCCTGAAGATGAAAATCCCCTCCTCCCTTCCGGGAAGGGGGATCCCGGGGGAGACGAGATCGAGAGCGGAGAGCAGGTAGGCATCCTTGGGGAGGATGACGAGCTTCCGCCCGGTCTCCAAAGCCACTTGGTGGAAGATCTGAAGCCTCTCCACATTGCGGGGGCCGAAATCCGCGATCACTATCCCCTCGGCCCTCCGCACCGCCCCCAGAGCTCTTTCGAGCACCTCCTCCTCCGTCGTGATCCTGTCATCCCCCGCTCTCGTTCCCTCGGCGATGAGGACTTTGAGCTTCAATTTCCGGAGCGATTCTATGCAGTTCCAAGAGCGCCATCCCTCCCTTCCGTGAAGCCTGAAATCCCCCGTATACCCCACCCATCCGCTCTCGGTCTCAAGCGCAAAAGCGCAAGCTCCGGGAATGGAGTGATCGACGGGGAAGAAGCGAAGCTCAAGGCTTCCCACCTTCCCCGAGAACGGGAGGATCGAGGATCCCTCCATCCTCTTCCTCTTCCCGGGAGAGGAGCTCCAGAACTCCAAAACCC
>CAYRBX010000044.1:0-8138 GCA_964422695.1 uncultured Dehalococcoidia bacterium | reverse complement strand
CCACATCATTATTGAAGTAAATGTAAATCTCCGAGAGATCTCGAGCTAAAGAGGAGATCCTCCTGCTCCATTCTGAAAGCTCCTCATCGGTATAGCAGCTGCTGTAAAGGCTCGCGCTTCCGTGAAATCGTATATAAGAGAAATCGGCGGTGATCACAAGAGGAGTTGTAAATCCCGGCATATCAAAAAGGCAAAGGCTTATATTGTAGCGGCTCAAAATTCTGTAGATCTCCTCCGCAAACCAGCTTTCGTTGCGAAATTCGAAAACGATCTTCAGATCTTTGGGGAGGAGGGGGAGGAATTCCTCAAGAAGCTCCGGATTCCTCCTGAGGCTCGGGGGAAGCTGAAATAAAATGGGTCCTAATTTCTCCCCCAGAGCTCTCACATTTTGAAGGAATTTATCCAAAGCTTCTTCCGCCTGTCGGAGTTTTTTGACATGAGTGATGAAGCGATTCGCTTTCACCGCAAAGCAGAAATCGGCGGGAGAATTTCGATGCCAGGAGGCGAAGGTTTTCTCGGAGGGAAGATGATAAAAGCTGCTGTTGATCTCAACGGTGGGGAAATATCTGGCGTAAAAATCAAACCATCGGGATTTCGGAAGTTCCGGAGGATAGAAGATCCCCTTCCAGTGCTCGTAATGCCAGCCGCTTGTTCCGATGAGGATCTTGCATTTCGAACTTGTAATTACGGGGGTTGGCTGTGAGATCATTTGATTAAAATTCCTCTTCGGCGGTGAATTTATGAGCTCTTATCCTCTCGGGATTTTCTATAAGAAGTTCGAGATTTTCCTTCAGGATCTCGAAAGCTTCCTCAAATGTCTCCTCTACTTTCCTCTTCCTTCCCAGAGGATTGCAGAAAGAGACCACCTCTCTGTGAAGGAAGGGATGGGAAATTCCTATCTCCTTTATCTTCTCAACCGCTTCTCTCACAAGCCGATCGATTTCCAAAACGGTTTCCGCCCTCTCCTCTCTTAATTTCGCCGCTTCCTCAAGGGGCTTGCTGAAGAACATATCGAGGCGTTTCAAAAGCGATTCGTAAGCCGAACCGAAGAGATGGGAGTTTTTCTCATATCCCATGCCGAGAGTGACGAAGTAAGGATATTCTATAGAATCGAGAATCTTGGGATCATCTTCGGGAATAGAGGGGTCTTCATCCAAGTGCCATCGGTACACATTGAGAGCTACATAAGCTTTTTCTCGAAGCGTCATTTGCTTTTCCGTATTGAGCTCCATTAATTCATGCGCATAAGTATCGGGAATGATTATGCAAGGCAATTCTTCGATTCCCAATTCTTTGGCCGCAAGATATCTGTGCTGCCCATCTATAACAACGATCTTCTCCCCCCTTCTTATCGCTATAAGAGGAGTCACAAATCCTATCTTCCTCATCGATTCGATCAATCGCTTTATGTGAAATTGAGAGGGCTTCCGCTGAATTTCTATAACCTCCATCTCATCTATCGGAACTACGACGATCTCCTGCGTGTAGCCGTAAATGGGCTCTGTGAGCGTTCCGATGGCTTTCACCTCTTCATCCCCCCTTCATCGGAAAATGGCAAAAGTCTCTTCCCTCTCGTGGAAGATATATTTTTTCCTTTAATTCAGTTTAGCAGGAAATGCTCTCCCCCTGGAAGAAGGGGGCGAGAAGAGAGGAGACGCTGAGGAGGAAGCTCGTGAGTTAAGTCTTGCCGTAGTGCTCTATATCGCGGGTGAGGAGGAAAGTGCGCACCTTCTCCAATTCGAATTCCCGAGCCAGATCCTCGATGACCTTGCCGGCATCGAAGCTCTTGCAGGAGTAGACATCTATGTTTACATAACCTTCCTCGGGCAGAACGTGCATGCTCAGATGGCTCTCGGCGATGAGGACGAATCCCGCGATCTCCTGCCGCCCTCCCTCCTTGTTGCTGCATTCGATCACCTGCGGGGGGGAGACCTTCTCCATATCTATCTTCTCGGGGTAGCTGTCCAGAATGCGCTTGAGGAACTCGGTGTCCTTCAGTTTCTGAAGGTTCCTCCCCCGTCCCTCGATGATCAGGTGCATTGGTCCCACCTCCCTTCCCTCCTTTTTTCCTCAGCCTCGATCTACGAGCTCCGGAAAGGCGCTTCTCAATTTCTCCTCAAACCACCTCTCCAGATCCCTCTTCCTTATGCGATAGGCCTTTCCTATCTTCACCGCCGGAAGCTTTCCGGCGCGACACCATCGGCGAACTGTTATGCGACTCACCTTCAGGATCTCCCCAACCTCCTCGGCCGACAGCAATTCTCCGTTGTCCATAAGCCGAAACCCGCACCTCCTTTCCCCCTCTCCTCCCGGCTTCGGAAAGAGGAGAGGGAAGCCACTTCCTTATTAAAGCATCCTTTCCGGCACAATGCAATACAAAGAAGGACTTTTGAAGACTTTTGAGACCGCTTCCGGGGCATTTACACTTCCGGGAGGACTTGCTATACTCTTTTGCTGAGGAGGGTGCCCCCATCGTCTAGCGGCCTAGGACACCAGCCTTTCAAGCTGGTAATCAGGGGTTCGAATCCCCTTGGGGGCACCAAAATTTTTTATTCTCGATCCGGCTTCCGCTCCCTTTCGACGGAGGAGGAAGGCGATGGAGGTGATGGAAGCCATTCGCACGAGGAGGAGCATTCGCAGATTCAAACCCGATCCCGTAGATGAGGAGCTCCTGATGAAGGTTCTGGAAGCCGCGAGATGGGCTCCCTCCTGGGCCAACACGCAATGCTGGCGCTTCGTGGTGGTGAGGGATCCGAAGATCAAGGAGGAGCTCGCCGGAACTCTGGAGAGCCTCAACCCCAGAAATCCGGCGATCCCCGCCATAAGATCGGCTCCGGTGGTGATAGCGATCTGCGCGGAGCTCGGGAAGTCGGGATTTTACAGAGGGCAGCCCGCGACGGAGAAGGGAGATTGGTACATGTTCGATGCGGCGCTTGCGGCTCAGAATCTGGTTCTCGCGGCTCACTCCTTGGGGCTCGGAACCGTGCATGTGGGATTCTTCGACGGGAGGAAGGCGGCCGAGATCCTCGAAGTTCCGGAGGGGATGGCGGTGGTGAAGCTCGTGCCCCTGGGATGGCCGGATGAGAAGCCCTCCGAACCCCCCAGGAAGGAGCTTTCGGAGCTCGTATCCTTCGATAAATTCGGAAGGCAAGCCAGATGAGGGAGGAGCTTCAGAAGATCCTGAGGAGCTTTGATGCCGATTACATAGAGGTGAGGCTGGAGGAGGCGGAGGCCTTTCGCCTCCGCCGGAGGGGGGGAAAGGTCGAGGAGATAGGAACCGTTCTCTCCGGGGGAGGGAATGTGAGGGCTCTCAAAAGGGGGAGCTGGGGATTCGTCACCTTCGATTTCTCCCCGGCCGCGCGCTCCGAAGAGGAGATCCTCTCCCTCCTCCGCGAGAAGATCGCTCTCGCCGTGAAGGCGGCCGAATTGGGGCCGGAGAGCGATGTGAAGCTCGCTCCGGCGGAGCCCGTTGTGGATGTGGTGGAGGCCGAACCCCCCAAGGATCCCTTTCAAGTTCCTTTGGAGAGGAAGAAGGAGATCTTCGAGGAGTACGACGATATAATCCTCAGCACCTCCGGAATCAAGACCTCGAGCATCGCCTATTCGGAGGCGAGGAGAATCGTCACCTTCGCGAACAGCGAGGGCTCTTACATAAAGCAGAGCTTCTGCGATCTCACCTTGCGCATCACGGCGACCGCGAGGAAGGGGAATGAGGTGCAGCAGGCCTCCCTGAGCTTGGGGAGCGCGGGGGATTTCGGAGCGGCGGAGGGGCTTCAGGAGAAGGTGAGGGAGACGGCGGAGCGCGCCGTCGCGCTCCTGGATGCTCCGACCCTGAGAGGAGGAGAGTACACGGTGATCTTGGATCCGGTTCTTGGGGGGGTTTTCGCTCACGAGGCCTTCGGCCACCTCTCGGAAGCGGATTTCGTCTACGAGAACGAGAAGCTCAGGGAGATAATGGTTCTGGGAAGGAGGTTCGGGGAGAAGATCCTCAATATAATCGATAATCCCGCCCTTCCCGGACTTCGCGGAAGCTACAAATACGATGATGAGGGGGTTCCGGCTTCGGGAAATTACCTCATAAAAGAGGGGGTGCTCGTGGGGAGGCTTCACTCGAGGGAGACGGCGGCGAAGATGGGGGAAAGCCCCACGGGCAACGCCCGGGCCATAAACCACCTCCACCCTCCCATCGTGAGGATGAGCAACACCTACATCGAGCCGGGAGAGGCCTCCTTTGAGGATCTCATCTCGGAGGTGAAGGAGGGAGTATATGTGCGGAACTGGAGGGGCGGGACGACCAGCATGGAGATGTTCACCTTCTCGGCGGGAGAGGCCTTCATGATCCGAAACGGCAGGGTGGAGGAGCTCCTCCGCCCCGTGGTGCTCACGGGGAACGTCTTCTTCACCCTCCGGGAGATAGACGCCGTGGGGAACGACCTTCAGATGAATCAGGGAGGGGGGTGCGGAAAGGGAGGCCAATTCCCCCTGCCGGTTTCGGACGGAAGCCCTCACATCCGCATAAGGAGATGCCTTATAGGGGGAGAGGGCTCCTGATCGGGAGAGGCGAATGGGAGTGAGGTTCTTCAAGAAGCCCAAGCTTGTAAGGCCCTTCCTCATCGCCGGATGGCCCGATGCGGGATTCGTGGGGAGCAAGGCCATCTCCTACCTCAAGCAGAAGCTCAAAGCAGATCCCTTCGCTCAGATCGATCCCTTCGATTTCATAACCTCTCTCCCGAAGAGCATGGTGAGAGGAGGGATTTTAATTCGCCTCGAATTCCCTCTTTACGAATTCTCCTTCTGGAAGGGGGATGGGGAGCACGATCTCGTGATCTTCCAGGGGGATTTCCCTCAGATCAATCACTACAAATTCGTAAATTTGATGCTGGATGTGGCTCAGGATATGGGGGTCGAGCGGATCTTCACCGTCGGGGGCTTTCTCGCCCCCATATCCCACAAGGAGACGCCCGAGGTTCTCGCCGTGGTGAACAGCCCGGTGCTCGTTCAGGTCATAAAGGAAGCGGGAATAAAGCTCGGCGTGGATTACCACGGCCCCACGAGCATGTGCGGCCTCCTCATAGGAGCCGCCCGGGGGAGGAAGCTTGAGGGGATAAGCCTCTGGGGTCAGGTTCCCAATTACCTGAGCCGCGTTCCCAATCCCAAGATCGCGAAGCTCGTTCTCGAAGCTCTGATGAAGCTCATAGATCTCAAGATCGAGCTCGGAGATCTGGAGAGGGAGGCGAGAGAGGTCGAAGAGCAGATAGAGAAGCTCGTTGAGGCGGCGCGAACAAAGCAGCCTCAATTCGACGAGTATTTGAGAAAGCTCGAGCGGAAGAGGGAGAGGGAGCTGCGGAAGGAGGAGGTGGAGGAGCTTCTGGAGGAGATAGAGGATTTCCTCCAGCATCGGGGGGAGGGAGGAGAAGGGCGAGATGGAACCTGAAAAGCTCCTCGAAGAGGCCAAGAGAAGGGCGGAGAGGGCCGAGATCTTCTTCCTGAAAGAGACGAAGGTGACGGCCTCATTCGAAGCCAATCGGCTGAAGCAAATTCGACGGAGGGAGATAAAGGGGGTTTCCCTGCGGGTGATAAATGAGGGGAGGATGGGCTTCGCCGCCGCGAGAGGAGAGGCGGGAGGGGAGATCGTGGAGAAAGCCCTCCAAGCCTCCCTCATGGGCCCTCCCGCGAACTTCAGCTTTCCGGCCGAGAGGGCTTTCCCGAATGTCGCGGTGTTCGATCCCTCTCTCGAAGCCCTCCCCGAGGAGGAGCTTGTAAGGCTCGGGCTTGAGGCCATCGAGCAGATAAGGGAGAAGGAGCCGGCGATAGTGTGCGAGGGCTCGACCTCCTGGAGCCTTCTGGAGATCGGAATTCTGAACTCCGAAGGCGGAGAGGCCTTCTACCGCAAGACCCTGCTCTCCGGAGCGATGGAGGGGATTCTCGTGAGGGATGAGGATATGCTCTTCGTGGGGGATTCCCAGAGCTCCTGCAAGCGCTTCCAAGACCTCTCGGAGATGGCAAGCTCGATCTGCGAGCAGCTCGAGCGCGCCAAGAAGATCGTTCCGGCCCCCTCGGGCCCCGCTTCTGTTCTCTTCACCCCTCTGGGTGTGGCGAGCGCTCTCGTCCTTCCCCTCGCTCTGGCTCTGAACGGCAAGAACGTCTTCCACGGCTCCTCCCCCTTGGCCGGACGCCTCGGGGAGGAGGTCTTCAGCCCCCTGCTCTCCGCTTGGGATGAGCCTCTCGCGGACTTCCGCCCCGGCTCAAGGCCCTGCGATGATGAGGGAACGCCGAGCAGGAAGATCGCGCTCATCGAGAGGGGAGCGGTGAAGAACTTCGTTTACGATCTCCAGACGGCCGCTCTCGCCGGCGCCGAGACCACGGGAAGCGCATCGCGATCTCTCACCGAACCCCCCTCCCCCGAGATAAGCGTCCTCCGCATCGCTCCGGGGGATAAGAGCTTCCGGGAGATGCTTGCGGAGATGCGAGGGGGGTTCGTGGTGGAGGAGCTCATGGGCGCATCTCAAGCCAATGTGATGGGAGGGGAGATAAGCGGGAACATCCTCCTCGGGTACAGGGTGGAGGGAGGGGAGATCGCGGGAAGGGTCAAAAACGCCATGCTCCACGGGAACATCTACACGGCCCTGCGGCGGATTATCGCCATAAGCAGGGAGGCCAGATGGGTCGGAGGGGATCTGCACCTCCCCTACATCCTCTGCGAAGGCCTCAACATATCCCTCAGGGGGTGATGATGCTCAGGGGGAGGAGGATCATCATCCGCCGGAAGAAATTGAGCGACGCATGGGATGATTACAAATGGCGAAAGGATCCCGAGCTCTGCCGCCTCGACGCCGCAGTCCCCACCTGCATCTCCTTCCCCGAGTTTTACGAGAATTACCTTATGGAAATGCAGAGAGAGCATCCCTGGCAACGACAATTCGCCATAGATACCGTAGAAGGGAAGCATATCGGGAATGTGATGTACTACAATTTGGATCCGGAAAGGAGAGAAGTGGAAATTGGTATAATGATAGGAGACAAAAATTACTGGGGCAAGGAGTACGGAAAGGAAGCCGTCTTGCTTTTCGTGGATTTCCTCTTTAAGGAGTTAGGTGTGGAGAGAATAAAGCTTCGCACTTTAACTTGGAACAAAAGAGCTCAGAGATGTTTTGAGAAATGCGGCTTTGTTCCCAAAGGGAAAGTCCTTCAAGGAGAGCATGAATTCGTGATAATGGAGCTAACGCGGGGAGATCATGAGCGAAGGAAGGAATTATCAATTTGAGATCATCGAGCACACGGCGGATGTGGGGATACAAGCAAGAGGGAGAACCTTGGAAGAGGTTTTCGCCGCCGCAGCTTACGGGATGTTCTCCTTAATTGTGGATATGGAAGATGTGGAGGAGAGGGAGGAAAAGGAGATACAAATTTCGTCTTCGGATCGGGAGAGCTTGCTTGTGGAATGGCTGAACGAATTCATCTACCTCTTCGATGTCGAGAAGATGATCTTCCGGAGATTCGATTTCTCCCATCTTGATGATACTTCCCTTCACGCTTTCGCCTTCGGGGAGAGGCTCGATCCGAAGCGCCATAAAGTGAAGCTCGGGATCAAAGCGGCCACATACCATATGCTGAAGGTGGAAAAGGAAGACGGTTATGTGGCGAGGGTGATTTTCGACATATAATCCCGAGCGGGGGTGAGGGAGATGGCGAAAGCCAAATTGCGAAAGATAGATCCTTACAGATGGGAGGTTCCCAGAGATTACAAGCCCGGAATGAGAGTTCCGGGCTTGATCTTCGCCGATGAGAAGATGCTCGATCACATCGAGGAGGAGCAGGTCATCGAGCAGGTCGCAAATGTGGCCTTCCTCCCCGGCATCGTGGGGAGATCCATCGCCATGCCCGACATTCACTGGGGCTACGGCTTCCCCATAGGAGGAGTCGCCGCCACGAGGGTGGAGGACGGCGTGATCTCCCCCGGGGGCGTTGGATTTGACATAAATTGTGGAGTGAGGCTCATTCGAACCGATCTCCGGGAGAAGGAGGTGAGGCCGAGGCTCAGGAAGCTCGTGGATGAGCTCTTCGAGAACATCCCCTCGGGAGTGGGATCCGAGGGGAAATTGCGCCTGAAGAAAGGGGAGCTCGATGAGGTGATGAGC
>CAYRBX010000043.1:0-8261 GCA_964422695.1 uncultured Dehalococcoidia bacterium | reverse complement strand
GCTAAAATCGAACACAAGTGGGATCTCTCCCCCGAGGAGGCGATAGAGCTTCAGAAGGAGCTCGCGAAGCTCGTGAGGCGAGAGAACGAGCTCCCTCCAAAGCCGAGGCTCATCGCCGGAGTCGACATCTCGCGTCCCGACGAGAGGGGGGTGGCGAGAGGAGCTATCGTCGTGATTCGATATCCGGATTTCTCGGTGGAGGAGGTGAGCGTCGCGGAGAGGGAGGTGGAATTCCCCTACATTCCGGGACTTCTCTCCTTTCGCGAAACCCCCCTGCTGCTCGCGGCGGCCGAAAAGCTCTCCTCCACTCCGGATCTCGTCCTCGTCGACGGCCAGGGCATCGCTCATCCCCGCCGTTTCGGCATCGCCTCGCACCTCGGAGTGCTCTGGGATATCCCCACGGTGGGATGCGCCAAATCCCCTCTCTGCGGGAGGTACGAGCTTCCGGGGCCTGAGCCCGGAGATCACACCGAATTGGTGGACGGGGGAGAGGTGATAGGAGCGGTTTTGCGCACCAAGAGGGGAACCAATCCCGTTTTCGTCTCCGTAGGCCACAAGATCGACCTCCCCTCCGCCGTAAAATGGGTTTTGAGATGCTGCCGGGGCTTTCGAATTCCCGAACCCATTCGTTTGGCGCATCTCGTCGCGGGAGGAAGGGAGATAAGGAGGATCGAGCGATGAAGGAGCTGAGGGAGAGAGCGCACAACTTGAGAGCTCGAATTCTCGAGATCATGGATCATCTTTAAGATCTCGGAGAAGGAAGAGGAGATAAGGAAGCTCGAAGAGGAGATGACGAGGCCCGAGGCGTGGGCCGATTCCCAAAGGGCTCAGGAGATGGGGAGGAGGCTCGCCGGGCTCCGCGAGGAGGTCGGGATCTGGAGGGATCTCGAGCGAAGAGCTCGTGCGGCGGCCGAGCTTCTGGATCTCGCTCTGGAGGAGGGGGATTTCTCCCTCAAAGATGATCTCGAAAAGGAGGTGGGGGAGATCCAGAGGCGGCTTGAGGATCTGGAATTCCAGCTCGCCATGAGCGGGGAGTACGAGGAGAGAGACGCCCTCCTCTCCATTCACGCGGGAGCCGGAGGAACGGAAGCTCAGGACTGGGCTCAAATGCTCCTCAGGATGTACCTCAGGTGGTGCGAGAAGAGGGGATTTGAGACCCAAATCCTCGACCTCTCCCCGGGCGAGGAGGCGGGGATAAAGAGCGCTCTCGTGGAGGTGAGGGGAAGATACGCTTACGGGTATCTCAAGGCGGAGAAGGGAGTGCACAGATTGGTGCGCATCTCCCCCTTCGACGCCTCCCACCGGCGTCACACTTCCTTCGCTCTCGTCGAGGTCATCCCGAAGATAAAGAGCGATATCGAGGTGGTGATAAGGCCTGAGGATCTCAAGATCGAGACCTTCAGGGCGAGCGGCCCCGGCGGGCAGCACATGCAGAAAAACGAGACGGCGGTGCGCATAACTCACATCCCCACCGGAATCGTCGTCACCTGTCAGAACGAGAGATCCCAGCATCAGAACAAGGAGACGGCTCTGCGCATTCTCAAATCAAGACTTCTTCAGCTTGAGCTTCAGAAGAAGGCGGAGGAGGAGGCGAGGCTTCGAGGGGAATACGTTCCCGCGGCTTGGGGCAATCAGATAAGGAGCTACGTCCTCCATCCCTACAAGATGGTCAAAGATCACAGAACGGGCTTCGAGACCTCGGACGCGGAAGCGGTTCTCGACGGGGAGCTCGACGATTTCATCAAAGCTTATCTCAAGTCGACCTTGGGGAAGAAGGCCGCTTAAGCTCCTTTCTTCTTGGCGAAGATCAAGCGCTGAGCCGCCGTAAGATATGTCCCCCCGGCGATGATCCACAGGAGCACCTGAAGGGCTTCTTCCTCGAAATGCCCTCCGATGAGAGCCGAGGCGAGAAGCGGGATCCTCACCTCCCGGGGGAAGAAGCCCCCTCTCCACTCCACGCCCAAGCTCTCCGCTCTCGCCCTTATATAGCTCACCATGAGGGAGCCGGTTAAGGCCGCGAACACCGGGAGGACTCCGGTAAGGAGGGATTCGCCCTTGAGAGCGAAATGAAGGAGAAGCCCCGCAAAGAGGGCGATCTCCGAAAGCCGATCCATAGCGGAATCGAGAAGCGCCCCGAAGCGAGAGGCCTTTCCCGCGGCTCTGGCCAGAGCTCCATCCACGAGATCAAACCATCCCGAAAGGAGGAAGAGAGCGCCGCCCGCCCACAGGATCCCCCTTGCGGCGCAAAATCCGGCAAGGCTCGCCGCAGCAAACCCCAAGATCGTGGCCGCAAGAGGATTGTCGCGGCAGAGGGCGAATCCCGGCTTTACGAGGAGCCGGATGAGAGGATGAAATCTCTCTCTGAGCTTGAGATCCCGGAGGAATCCTATCGCTTCCCCCTCGCGATCTCCTCGTAGTATTGATTCACCTGAAGGGCTATTCTCCTCCAATCGAACTCCTCCGCCTTCTCCCTTCCTCTTATGCCCATCTCGCGCCGGAGCTCGGGAGCTTCCAAGAGCTTCACAAGCCCCTCGGCCAGAGCTTCCTCCCGCGGCTCCACCAAGAGCCCCTCCCTCCCCTCCTCGACGAGATATTTATATCCCTCGATGGAGGTGGCGATCACAGGCTTCCCGCAGGCCATGGCCTCCAGAAGCACTATTCCGAAGCTCTCCTTCCCCTTCGCCGGAGAGCAGAACACATCGGCCGTATTGTACCAGCGCGGAAGCTCAAGATAGGGCACGGGGCCTCGGATGAAGACGACATCTTGAAGCCTGTACTTCGCGGCGAGCCTCTCGTAGCGCTCCCTCTGCCTTCTGGTTCCCGACCCCACGATTATGAGACGAGCTTGGGGGATCCTCTCCTTCACCTTCCTGAAGGCCCTCAAGAGCAGATCGAGGCCCTTGCGCTTATCCATCCGCCCCACGAACAGGATGTTGAGCTTGCGATCTCGAAAAAAGCTTACGGGAGGAGCGGAAGGGGAGAAGAGCGAGGTATCGACTCCGTTGGGGATGATGCGGTAATCTCCGGGGAAGAAGCGGCTTATGAAATCGCAAGCCGGCTTGGAGACCGCGATGCGCCCGTCCAGCTTCTCGAACCACTGCTTGAAGAAGGGCTTGAAGAGGGAGTAGGCGAACCCCGCGCTCTCGAAGGAATGGAAGGTCCCCACGTTGATCCCCTTGGAGAAGAGGAGCACGAGAACCGGAAGGGAGGGGAAGAGGGGCTCGTGCAAATGGAAGAGATCGAATTTCTCCCTCTCGAGCACATCTCGGAGCTCCGCAAGCTGCGGGGAGAAGAGGAGCTCGGGGAAGGGGGCGGCGTACACCGTGGTGCTTGAAAGCTCCACCCGGCGGGGCTTCCCAATGCAGATCACCCCCTCCTCCTCCACGGCATGAGGGAGGGAGGCGGAGGTGAGGATCTTCACCTCATGTCCGAGCTCTCTCAGATGGCGGGCGAGGTATGAGATGTGAACCTTCACCCCGCCGGGTCGGGAGAAATCATAAGGGCAGACGAGGACGATCTTCATTCGCCCGTGGCCGCCAGGTTGCTGTTCCCGGCGATGAATTCCTCCACGAGCCGCCTCGCCTCCTCATCCGTGTACTGAACCGGAGGCGATTTCATGAAGTAAGCCGAGGGCCCGATGAGAGCCCCGCCGATGCCCCTATCCAGAGCGAGCTTGCAGCATCGAATGGCATCTATCACCACTCCGGCCGAATTGGGGCTGTCCCAAACTTCAAGTTTGAGCTCCAAATTGATGGGTGCTCCTCCGAAGATATGGCCTTCCATTCGTATGAAGCAGAACTTGCGATCCAGAAGCCAGGGCACGAAATCGCTCGGCCCGATGTGAATGTTCTCGGGGGCCATCTCCTGATCGAGCTGAGAGAGCACGGCGTTGGTCTTCGAGATCTTCTTGGAGCGCAATCTCTCCCTCTCCAACATGTTGTAGAAATCGGTGTTCCCTCCGAAGTTGAGCTGGTAGCTTCGCTCGAGCTTCGCTCCGCGCGCTTCGAAGAGCCTGGTGAGAACCCTGTGAACTATGGTGGCTCCTATTTGCGACTTTATATCATCTCCGATGATGGGAAGCTTCCTCTCGGCGAAGCGAGCCTGCCAGGTCTTATCGGAGGCGATGAAGACCGGAATGCAGTTCACCACCCCGCATCCCGCCTCCAGAGCCTGCTCCATATACCACTTCGTCGCCTCCTCGCTTCCCACGGGCAGGTAATTGAGAACGACGTGAACTTCCCTCTCCTTCAGTATCTTGGCCACATCCACCGGCGGGGATTTCTCCTCCACCACCATATGGGAGAGGTACCTCCCCACTCCGTCCAGCACCGGCCCCTTCTCGACTTTAACGCCGAGCTTCGGAACATCGCAGAACTTCAAGGTGTTGTTCGGAGGGGCGAAAATGGCTTCGGAGAGATCCTTGCCCACCTTGTTCGCATCCACATCGAAGGCCGCGACGAAATTTATATCCCGAACATGATATCCTCCGAGCACCGGATGCATGAGGCCCGGAATGCTCTTGCTCTCATCCGCATCCCGATAGTAGAAGACCCCCTGCACGAGCGCCGAAGCGCAATTCCCCACTCCGATAATGGCCACATTTATCCTCTTATCGCCGCTCATCTCCTCCCTCCTTATCGGTTTTTCCGCTTCAAGAACCCCCCTCCGGGTTCTTGAAGTGGGGAGAAGGGCCCTTTTATTCTTGAAGAAGCATTATGATCTACGATTTCCATACACATTCTACCCTAAGCGACGGCGTTCTAACCCCTCTCGAGCTCATCCGCCGAGCTTACGTGAGAGGCTATAAGGCCATCGCCATCACCGATCACGCCGGGCCCGGGGAGCTTCATCGCATAATCTCCGAAGTCGCTCGAGATTGCGAGCTCGCCGCAAATTACTGGGATATCATCGCCATTCCCGGAGTCGAGCTCACTCACGTGCCCGCGAGAGCCATAAACGATGTGGCGCGAACGGCCAAGGAGCTCGGAGCGCGATTGGTGATCGTTCACGGCGAGACCCCCGCCGAGCCCGTGGAGCCCGGCACCAATCTCGCCGCCGTATCCTCCCCCTTTGTAGATATACTGGCTCATCCCGGCTTCCTCAAACCCGAAGAAGCCCGCATCGCCGCCGCTCGCGGGGTCTTCATCGAGCTCTCGGCAAGGCGAAAGTATGCAGCTTTGAACGGGTATCTCGCCAGAACGGCCGCGGAGGCAGGAGCTCCTCTTCTTCTCAATTCCGATGCTCATGAGGAAGATGATCTTCTCTCGCCCTCTCTCTCCCGCGAGATCCTCGCGGGAGCGGGCCTCTCCGAGGAGCAGATCATTCGGGTATTAGAGCAGAACCCCCGCCTCCTCCTCTCCAAGCTCGGCCTTTAAGCGGGATCAAGAGGCCTTCCCGATCCTGAAGACCTTCGTTCCGCAGACCGGGCAGACGCCCTGAATCGCCGGCTTGCCGTTCTTCAACGTCACCTGAACCGGATCCTTGATCTCCCTCTTGGCTCTGCACTTGAAGCAGTAAGCCTCCATCCTCTACCCCCTTGCGAACCCGAACTTCGCGAAGCTTAGCTTACTTTGTGGAAGCTGCAATTGTCAAGTCCTTTAATATCCTGAGGAGGCCGGCGAGATGAGAGGAGCGAAGCCCGTGGAGTGGACGGGAGAGAAGCTCAGAATTCTCGATCAGACCGAACTCCCTCGGGAGGTTTATCTTGAGCTCTCCTCTCCGGAGGAGGTGGCCGAGGCGATAAGGGAGATGAAGGTGAGGGGAGCTCCGGCCATAGGCGTCGTCGCCGCTTACGGCTTCGCTCTGGGCGCTCTCAAATTGAAGGAGAAAGGCGCCTTCGCGCTCTCCGAATTGAGGAGAGTGAAGGAGCTCCTCGCCTCCACCCGCCCCACCGCTCGGAATCTCTTCTGGGCGCTGGAGAGGATGATGAGAGCGGCGGAGCAAGCTTCGGGGCCGGAGGAGATAGTGGAGGAGGCTCGGAATATAGAGAGGGAGACGAGAAGAGCTGATGAGCTCATCGGAGAGAACGGAGCGGAGCTCGTTCGAGACGGCATGAGAATTCTCACTCATTGCAATACGGGAGCTCTGGCTACCGGAGGAGAGGGAACGGCTCTGGGGGTGATAAAAGCCGCTTGGAGGAAGGGGAAGAAGATCTTTGTGCTCGCGACCGAAACGAGACCTCGACTTCAAGGAGCGAAGCTCACCGCTTGGGAGCTCCTCCGGGAGGGGATTCCCTTCTCCCTCATAACCGACGGAATGGCCGGGTATTTCATGTGGAGAGGGGAGGTGGATTGCGTCATCGTGGGAGCCGATAGGATCGCGGCCAACGGAGATACGGCGAATAAGATCGGAACTTACACTCTGGCCGTGCTCGCCAGAGAGCACGGAATTCCCTTTTGGGTCGCGGCCCCGACGAGCACCATCGATCTCTCCCTGCCTTCGGGGAGAGATATCCCGATCGAGGAGAGGGATCCGGAGGAGGTGTTGAGAGTGGGCTCGGAGCGAATCGCTCCCCAAGGAGTCAGCGTGAAAAACCCCGCTTTCGACATCACCCCCGCCGATTACATCTCGGCCATAATCACCGAGAAGGGCATCCTCCGCCCTCCTTTCGCCGAATCGATAAGAAAGCTCTTGGAGGCGACTTGAAGGCGGAGGATTTCGGCTGGATATTGAAAGAGGTGTGAATAAAAGACTTGGGGAGGGAGATGGCCAGAATACTGGTGATTTACGATTCTCGAACCGGAAATACCGAGGAGATGGCCAGAGCGGTGGCGGAGGGAGCGAGAGAAGCGGGAGCCGAAGTTGAGGTGAAAAGAGCCTCGGAGGCGAGGCCTGAAGACCTCTTGGGAATTGACGGCCTCATCTTGGGATCTCCCACTCACTTCGGCTCCATGTCCGATGCGATGAAGGGATTTATCGATAAATCGGTGAGAGTAAGAGGAAAGCTCGAGGGAAAGGTCGGAGCCGCTTTCACCTCAAGCCTTTACTTCGACGGCGGGAACGAGACCGCTCTCCTTTCCCTCCTTCAAGCGATGCTCATGCACGGAATGATAGTGGTGGGAGATCCGATCGCGGTCGGAGGTCATTACGGGGTTGTGGCCGTAGGGAAGCCGGATGAGAGGGCTTTGAGAGCTTGCCGCGCTCTCGGGAGGAGGGTGGCGGAGCTCGCCCGAAAGCTCTCAGGAGGTTAAACTCCCGAGCCCCGCTCCGGCGGCGAGAACAAGATAGGGGATATCCTTCGGAGTTCTGCTCGAGAGCTCGGCATCGACCCTCCTCAAAAGCTCCAAGCCGCAAACATCCAAGGCCACCGGATCATCTCCGGCGAGCATGTAGCCGAGCTTCCTCCTCTCCCCTCCATGCCTTATCTCCTGAGCTTTGATGAGAACCTCTATCGCGTCCACGAAGAAGAACATAGGGGGCATGAGCAAATTCACCTCGACTATGGCCTTGTGAAGCTTCATTCTCTCAAGAGCATGGAGCTTTATCCTCTCGCCGTTGGAGAGGATTCCGAATTGATTCTTCAAGGCGCCTGTGAGGCCCACGACGAAATGCGTTTTGAGAACGGGAAGCGAGAAGACGAAATCGAATTCCAGAGGGAAGATGTGGACCTCAAGCACAAGATCTCCTGCTTTCATCTTCCTCTTGGGGGTTTTGTGCAAGTTCACAAGGGGGATGCCGAATTTATCGCAGAGAGATCGGATGGGAGAGGATCGAAGGATCCTCTCCGAATCTCCCGCATCGAAAGCGGGGCCGTCCGCGACCGCGATCTCCTTCCCCTCTGCTTTCAGGAGCTCGATCAGAGCTTCGAGCGTCTCGGGATGCGTGGTCGTGGGATAAGGCTCGGAGGATACGATATTGGGTTTGAGCAAGATCCTCCCGGCCCCCTTTATCCTCTCCGAAAGCTCAAATCTCCTCCACACCTCCTCTACGAACTTGCGCCTATCCTGAGTTTCCGCGATGAAGATCACAAGCTCCCCCTCTTCTGAAAAATGAGATGAAGGAGGAGTCGGGTTTCGGGCTTCGCGCGAAAGCGATCATCTATCCTCCACCCCACAACCCACATGATCTCATCGGAGGAGCAGACGATGGGAATGCGAGAGCGCCAGCTTCTGGGAATATGCTCATCCACGAAGAAGTCCTGAAGCTTTTTGTAGTTCCTCATCCCCAGAGGGCGAAATCTATCCCCCTCCCTCCAGGTTCTAACTTTGAGCTTCCTTCCGGCCGCTTCGAGATCGAAGAAGCCCTCATGGGGATCTTCGGGA
>CAYRBX010000042.1:0-8314 GCA_964422695.1 uncultured Dehalococcoidia bacterium | reverse complement strand
CTCGAGATCCTCCTTGGATTTGAGAAGCGGCATTTCCTCCCTCCCCGTTGTCATTCGGAAGTCATGGCGCATTTGCGCTTCAGCTTCTCATATTCCTCGAGCGTTCGCTTCTGAATGTAATCGATCATCTCATCGGTGAGATGCCTGAACCTCCCCTGAAGCTTCAGATACTCCCTTACGGGAAGGAGCTCGGGAGGCTCGAAGGTGAGGCGATATCTGCCCCTCTCGATCTCGTAGAGGGGGAAGACGCCCGTGAGGACGGCGAGGCGCCCGAGCCTCACCGTGAGATCGGTGGGAAACCTCCAGCCGGTGGGACAGGGGGAGAGGATGTGAAGGTAGGCGGGGCCGTCGGCTCTCTTGGCCTTCTCGACCTTCTCGAGGAGATCGAAGGGGAAGGAGGGGCAGGCGGTGGCCACATAAGGTATGTTGTGAGCGGCCGCGATCTCGGGCATGTTCTTCTTCCAGGTGATCTGCCCCTTTCGAACCTTCCCCACGGGGGAGGTGGTCGCCCAAGCTCCATACGGTGTGGCCGAAGAGCGCTGAATTCCGGTGTTCATATAAGCTTCGTTGTCGTAGCAGATGTAAATCAGGCGATGCCCTCTCTCGAAAGCTCCCGAGAGGGCTTGAATTCCTATATCGGCCGTCCCCCCATCCCCGGCCATCGCCACGGCTAAGATCTCCTTGTCCTCGGGAATCCTCCCCTTCCTCTTCAGCGCCTTCACTCCGCTTTCGACCCCGGCCGCGACGGCGGCCGTGTTCTCGAAGAGGGTGTGAATCCAAGGAACCCGCCAGGAGGTCCAAGGAAGGGGAGTGGAGACGATCTCAAGGCATCCGGTGGCGTTCGCGATGATCACATTCCGGCCGAGAGCTTTGCACACAAGCCTCACGGCCAGCGCCAGCCCGCACCCCTGGCAGGCGCGATGCCCCGGAGCGAAGTGCTCCTCGCGGGGGATGAGCTTGGAGGCGAAGATCGAGAACCTATCCACGAGGATGCTCATTCCCTCACCCCCACGAAGTGGTATTCCTCAGGAGAGCCCTTCAAAGCGATCTCCCTTCCCCTTCTGATGATCTCCTCGAACTCCTCCTTCGATACATCCCTTCCCCCGAGCCCTCCTATCATCCCCACCACCTTGGGACGCCGATCCAAATTGTACAAAGCGGCCTTCACCTCGCAGAAGACGGGCCCTCCGGGCCCCGCGAAGGAGACGGCGCGATCGAATACTATGAGGATCTCGGCATCCCTCACCGCCTCCCTCAATTCCTCAAAGGGGAAGGGCCTCCACAATCTTATGCGCACAAGCCCCACATCCTCCCCTTCGGCTCTCAGCTTGTCCACGGCCTCCATGGCGTTCTGGCTGAAAGCCCCCAGAACCAAAAGCAGGGTTCTCGCTCCCTCGATCCGGTAGGTCTCCACCGGATTGTACTTCCTTCCCGAGAGCTTCGCGAACTTCTCCCACCACTCCAGTATCACCTTCTTCGAGTTCCTCAAAGCCGCTTCCTGCGCTCTCTTCGTCTCCGCATAGATGTAAGGAGGGCCGTAAGCTCCCATGGTCACGGGGCGATCCGGATCGAGAGGATGAGGATGTCTGTAAGGAGGGATGAAGCCCTCGATCTCCTCCTTCTCGAAGATCTCCACGGGCTCTATCACGTGAGAGAGGTGGAAGCCGTCGATGTGAATCATGACCGGAAACAGCACCCTCGGATCCTCTCCTATGGGGAAGGCGCAGAGAGTGAGATCATAAGCCTGCTGGTTGTTCTCGGCGAATATCTGAATCCATCCGCAATCTCTCGTCGCCATCGCATCCGATTGATCTCCCCAGACGTTGAGAGGTCCGGAGAGAGCGCGATCGGCCACCGCCATCACCACCGGAAGCCTCGATGAGGAGGCGACGAAGAGGACCTCGTGCATGAGCTCAAGCCCCTGCCCCGCCGTGGCGGTGAAGGTTCGAGCCCCCACCGCCGAAGCGCCCAAGCACACGCTCATCGCGGAATGCTCCGATTCGACGGGGATGTATTCCGCATCGAGCTCCCCATCGGCGACCATCTCGGCGAGGCGCTCGACGATATGCGTTTGGGGGGTGATGGGGTAGGCCGCGATCACATCCACATCGGCGGCCTTGACGGCTTCGGCTATAGCGAAGGAGCCCTCAAGCCCCACTCTTCTCGGCATCTCAAGCCTCCTCCACCATCTTTATCGCTCCGGTCCAGCACTCTCGAGCGCAAATCCCGCACCCCTTGCAGTAGAGCAAATTGGCCTCAAAATACCCCTCCTCATCCTCCTCTATGCATCCCTCCGGACAGAAGAGATAACATATCCCGCATTTTATGCACTTGGTCTTGTCCACCTCGGGGCGGAAGGTGCGCCAAGCGCCGGTGAGGTAGGCGATGGTGTTGCCGGGGGTGGTGATGATGCAGCCGACCTCGAGCTCCTTCCAGCTGAGATCCTCCCTCACGGGCTTCGGAGGCTCCTTGGGCAGTCCTCCTATCCTCCGCTCCATCTTTCATCCCCCCAAGATCTTGGCCTCGCAGTAAGCTCTCTCACAAGCTCTGATATTCCTCTCGGCGAGAGGCCCGAAGCGATGCTCTATCTGCTTGTACACGCTCTCAAGCCTCACTATCTCCGTAGCTCGTACGAGAGCCCCGATCATCGTGGTGTTGGTGATGGGAACCCCGAGGCACTGAAGCGCTATATCGGTGGCGTCGACGGTGAGGATCTTCCAATTCCCCTTTATCTCGCGGGCGATCTCCTCGGGGCTCTTCTTGGTGTTGAGAACAAGCCACCCTCCTTCCTTGAGCCCGGCGGTCACATCGACGAGGTAGAAGAGCTTCGGATCGATCACCACCACGACATCGGGCTTTCGGATCTCATCTCTCACCCTTATGTAGCGATCATCAACTCGAAGGAAGGCCATAACGGGGGCCCCCCTCCGCTCGGGACCGAAGGAGGGAAAGGCCTGAGCGTATTTGCCCTCTTCGATCGCGGCCAAGGCCACAAGCTCCGCCGAAGTGACGGCTCCCTGTCCTCCCCTTCCGTGAAATCTCACCTCTATCATCTCGCTCCGACCTCCCTATAGGAGATGAGAAGCGGGCTCCTCCTGAGGAAGAAGCGGGGGCTTTCCTCCTCGCGAGAAGGCGGAGGAAATCGGGGCAGAAGCTTCCCCAACGCCTTCCTTCTCCCGGCGAAAGTAAAGCTCAGAGAAAAGCGCCCCTGGAGGGACTCGAACCCTCGCTCCCAGCTCCGGAGGCTGGTGCTCTATCCCCTGAGCTACAGGGGCTTCTCGCATACCCAATATACTCGATCCGATCCCCTTTTACAAGCTCCTCGAATTCGGGAGCTTGACACCGCGCCGCCCTTCCGCGATCATTAGATTTGAAACTCCGGGGCCGTGCTAGGCGGGGAGCTAGCGGTGCCCTGTACCCGAAATCCGCTCATGCGGGGCTGAATTCCCTTCCCGAGGTCTCTCCTCTTGAGATGTTCTCCTCATGTGAGCGGCGAGGAAGGCCGAGCCCCATACGGCGGGGCCCTGCGAACCCCGTCAGGCCCGGAAGGGAGCAGCGGTAAGCAGCGGCCTCGGGCGTTGTGGGAGCGCTTGGCCGGAGCCGCTTCCAAGGGGAGAGCTCAAGCGGAGGGATCGAAGGAGGGGTGCACGGCCCCGGAGCCGGGATCCGGAAGATGGGGGAGCATCTCGTAACCTTCGCATATGCCAAGATAAATCTCACTCTGGAGATCTTGGGGAAGAGAGAGGACGATTATCATGAAATACGAAGCGTAATTCAGACCATAGATCTCGCCGATATCCTCACCTTCTCCCCTTCGGAGGAGCTCGAGCTCCGATTCGACGATCCCGCTTTGGAGAAGCTCGATTCGCCTCGCGTTCTCATAACCAGAGCCGTGGAGCTCCTCTGGGAGAAGATGGGGGAGAGGAGGGGGGTGAGGATATTCCATCGGAAGGGGATCCCCAAGTTCTCCGGCCTCGGGAGCAGCGCCGCCGACGCCGCCGCCGTCCTCAAAGCGCTCAATAAAATGTGGAATTTAGATCTCTCTCAAGAGGAGCTGTGCGAGCTTGCGGCTCGGATCTCCTCCGACGCCCCCTTCTTCATATACGGGGGGACGGCTCTGCTGGAGGGAAGAGGGGAGAAAGTGCGGCCTCTCCCTCCCCTCCCCGAGAGGTGGCTTGTGATCTTAAATCCCCCTCTCAAGATCCGCTCGGGGAAGACGGCACGAGCTTACTCGAAGATCCTCCCCTCTCATTACACGGGAGGCGAGATAACACAGAAGCTCGTGAAGGAGATCGAAAGCGGGAAGCTCGACGAGCCCCCTCTCTTCAACGTCTTCGAGCAGGTGATCTACGAGCTCTATCCGGAGCTCTCCTTCTACAGGGATCTCCTCCTCCGAGCGGGAGCGAGAAGCGTGCACCTCGCCGGAGCGGGCCCCGCTCTCTTCTCCTTCGTGAAGAGCAGAGAGGAGGGGGAGGAGATGATAAGAAGGCTTGAAGGGGAGAAGGGGGAGCTCTTCCTCGTTCGAACGGTGAACGCCCGAAGCTCAAACGGAGGCCACAAGTGAGGCGATCTCCGCCCCCATCTCCGAGGTGGAGACCTTCTCCCCTCCCGGAGCGGCGATATCGGGAGTTCTGAGCCCTCTCCTCAAAGCCTCCTCCACCGCCCTCTCCACAGCCTTCGCCTCCTCCTCCAAGCCGAGGGAGTAGCGGAGGAGGAGGGCGCAGGAGAGGATGGTTCCTATGGGATTGGCCGTCCCCTTTCCGGCGTGACGGGGGGCGCTTCCGTGAACGGGCTCGTAAAGCCCCCGGATCGGCTTTCCCGGAGCGGGGATCTCCGAGAGGCTCGCCGAGGGGGCCATCCCTATGGATCCGCAGAGCATCGCGGCCTCATCGGTGAGTATATCTCCGAACATGTTCTCGGTGACTATAACATCGAATTCGGCGGGGCGCTGGAGGAGGCGCATGGCGCAGGCGTCCACATACTGGCAGTCGAGCTCCACATCCGAATACTCCGAAGCAAGCTCCATCGCGATCTCCCTCCACAGCCTCGAGGTCTCAAGCACGTTCGCCTTGTCGACCAAAGTGAGCTTCTTCCTCCTCCTGCGGGCGATCTCAAATCCCACTCGCAGGATCCTCGCTATCTCCTCCTCCGAATAGCGCAACGTGTCCACAGCCCTCCTCCCGCTCTTCGTCCTCCAGCGCCTCTTGGGCTTTCCGAAGTAAAGCCCTCCCACAAGCTCTCTCACCACGACGAGATCCACCCCTCTCGCCCTCTCGGGGCGCAAGGGAGTTATGTCAAGAAGCTGGGGGAAGATCCTGACGGGGCGGAGGTTGGCGAAGACCTCAAGGCTTTTGCGCAATCTCAGAAGGCCGTCTTCGGGGCGGACGGGAGCTCTGGGATCATCCCATTTTGGGCCTCCCACGGCGCCCAAGAGGACGGCGGAGGCCTCAAGGCATCTCTCGAGGGTCTCCTCCGGAAGGGGGGTTCCGAATTTATCTATGGCCGCCCCTCCGATATCAAGCCAGCGGAAACGGAATTTGTGCCCGAACCTCCTCCCGACCGCCTCAAGGACCTTAACGCCTTCGGCCACGACCTCGGGCCCTATGCCGTCTCCCGGAAGTACGGCTATCTCGAATTCCATCTCCCCCCCTCCCTCAATCTCCTCCTCGTGTACTCCACAAGCCCTCCGCAGGAGAGGAGGTCGATGATGAAGGGAGGGAACGAGCGAATTCTGTAAACTCGCTTCTTCTGGGGGTTTTCGATCTCGCCCCTCAGGAGATCGACCTCCACCTCATCCCCCTCATCTCCGATCTCCAGAGCTTCCGGACATTCCACAGCCGGAAGCCCTATGTTGATGGCGTTGCGGAAGAAGATCCTTGAAAAGCTCTGGGCCACCACGCAGGATATCCCCAAAGCCTTCAGGGCGAGCGGAGCGTGCTCTCTCGAAGATCCCATTCCGAAATTCCTTCCCGCGACCAAGATATCCCCCCTTTTGGCCTTCTTGGGGAAATCGGGATCCACGCCCTCCATGCAATGCCGGGCGAGCTCCTCCGGATCTCGGATCGAGAGGTAGCGGGCGGGGATTATGGCATCGGTATCTATGTTATCTCCGAACTTGTGAATCCTGCCTCTGAACCTCAAAGCTCCCCCTCTTGATCTTCCCCGCTTCCTATAATATGATTTAATTGGGCTCGTAGCTCAACGGCAGAGCGGCCGGCTCATAACCGGCTGGTTGCAGGTTCGAATCCTGCCGAGCCCACTTTAATTTTTTCCCCGTGGGAAGAAAGGGCGTAATAAGCGTAGACGGAGCCTCTCTGGGGAATCCCGGCCCCGCGGCTTTCGGAATCCTCCTCGAATGCGAAGGGGAGAGAGAGGTTCTGGGCGGGACCTTGGGATTCGCCACGAACAACGAAGCCGAATACAGAGCTCTGATCGCGGGCCTGGAGAGGGCGATCGAGAAGGGGATCACCCGAATTACCGTGAAGCTCGATTCGGAGCTTGTGGCCAAACAGCTCTCCGGAGAGTACAAGGTGAGGGATTCCTCTTTGAGGGAGCTTCACAAGAGGGCTTCGGAGCTCCTTTCGAGATTCGAGCACTTTGAAATAGAGAAGATACCGGAGAGGGAGAACAAAATAGCTCACAAGATAGCGCATCTCGCTCTGGAGAGGCCGGCCGGGCGCGCCGGGTGACCGCCTCGTCCCGAAGGGGACGGGGAGGAAAGTCCGAGCTCCGCCGGGCAGGGTGCCAGGTAACACCTGGGGAGAACGGAAAGTGCCACAGAAACAGACCGCCAGCGGCCGGAGAAGGCCCTCAGGGCTTTCTCCGGTGCGGGCAAGGGTGAAAAGGTGAGGTAAGAGCTCACCGGCGGCGGGGAGAACTCGCCGGCCAGGCAAACCCCACCCGGAGCAAGGCCGAATAGGAGGGCGAGGGGAGCCCGGCCCCGCGCTCAAGGCCGCAAGGCCTTGAGCTCAGCCCTCGGGTCGGCCGCTTGAGGCGGGAGGCGACTCCCGTCCCAGAGAGATGGTCACCGCCCGGCCTTCCGGCCGGGTACAGAACTCGGCTTACAGGCCGTCCGGCCGGCCTCTCCGAGCTTTCCGGGCTGAAGATGAGCCGAAGGGTTCAGATTTACGACACCACCTTGAGAGATGGAGCTCAGCAGGAGGGGATCTCCTTCTCCCTTCAGGATAAATTGAAGATCGCCAAGAAGCTCGATGAGCTCGGAGTGCATTTCATAGAGGGCGGATGGCCCGGAGCGAATCCCAAAGATACCTTGTTCTTCGAGCAGGCGAGATCCCTAAAGCTTGAGAGCGCCGAGCTCGTGGCCTTCGGGAGCACGAGATACCGCGGGAACTCCGCCGAGAGCGATCCCAACCTTCAGGCTCTCGTCGCCGCCGGAACCTCCATTTGCACCATCGTGGGGAAGAGCTCCCGAAGCCAGGCCGTTTCGGTTCTGGAGGTCTCCCCGGAGGAGAACCTCAAGATGATAGCCGATTCGGTGAAGTTCCTCCGCTCCAAGGGGAAGCGGGTTTTCTTCGACGCCGAGCACTTCTTCGACGGCTTCAAGGAGGATCCGGAATACGCTCTCGAGGTGGTGAGGATCGCGGCCGAAGCGGGGGCCGAGATCGTAATCCTCTGCGACACCAACGGCGGCTCCCTCCCCCGGGAGATCAAAGAGGGGGTGGAGGCGGCCTCGCGGATCGGAGTTCCCCTCGGCATTCACGCTCACAACGACGCCGATCTCGCCGTGGCCAACACCCTCGCGGCGGTGGAGGCCGGAGCGATTCAAGTGCAGGGGACGATAAACGGGTACGGGGAGCGGTGCGGAAACGCCAATCTCTGCTCCGTGATCCCCAATCTCAAGCTCAAAATGGGGGTGGATTGCATTCCTGAGGAGAAGCTGCGAAAGCTCACCGAGGTTTCGAGATTCGTGAGCGAGATCGCAAATCTCCCTCCCGATCCCTACATGCCTTATGTGGGAGCAAGCGCCTTCGCTCACAAAGGGGGCTTGCACATCTCGGGGGTGGGGAAGGCGGAGATGAGCTACCAGCACGTGGATCCCAGGCTTGTGGGAAATGAGCCCCGCATTCTCATCTCGGAGCTCTCCGGGATCTCGGCCGTCCTGAGGAAGGCGGCGGAGATGGGATTGGAGCTCGGGCTCGAGGAGGCGAGAGGCATCTTGCGGAAAGTGAAGGAGCTCGAGAAGGAGGGGTTTCAGTATGAGAACGCGGAAGCCTCCTTCGAGCTCCTCATAAGGAGGGCCCGCCCGGACTTCCGCCCCCCCTTCGAGCTTGTGGACTTCCTCGCCGTGGTGGAG
>CAYRBX010000041.1:0-8504 GCA_964422695.1 uncultured Dehalococcoidia bacterium | reverse complement strand
CCGCAATTCACACACCTCCAGAGCTCGGGATCAAAACCGCAGGATCTCAAAAGCCCCATCTCGAAATGCCTCAGGGGAATATCGATCTCCTCAACTTTACATAAAGTAGAGAGCGTGCGGAGGAGGAGGCGGAAGAGGGGAGGGTTTTGCATCTCCTCGGGAGCGAAGGCGTCGATGAGCTCCGCCAAGTAGGAGGCGGCTGCGAGGCGCCGCGGATCCCGGAGGAAGGGGAAGAAGGAGCTTGCTCCCCACACCTGAGTTACTATATCGAGGGAGCGGCCTTTGGCGAGGAGGAGAAAGCAGTGTGAGAAAGGTTGCAGATATCCTCTCATCCTGCTTTGAATCTTCCTCACGCCCCGAGCGAGAGCCCTCATCTTCCCCCTCTCGAGGGTGTAGAGGAGGAGGATCCTGTCGGCCTCTCCCGAATCCGTCCCCCTGAGGATCACCGCTTCGACTTGATAAGTTCGGGGCTCCGCCATACCGGGCTTTCAGTCCGAGGGCTCGAATTCCCTTCGCCCCCTGAGGGCTTGGGATATCGTGAGCTCATCGGCGAACTCAAGCTCCCCTCCCGTGGGGAGTCCTCGAGCCAAAGTGGTCACCTTTATTCCGAGAGGGGAGATCAGGCGGTAGAGGTAATGGGAGGTGGTCTCCCCCTCCGGACTCGGATTCAGCGCCAAGATCACCTCCCTCACCTCTCCCCCCTCAAGCCGCCTCAAGAGCTCCTCTATTTTGAGATCCTCGGGGCCTATGCCCTCAAGAGGGGAGATCATGCCGTGAAGCACATGGTAAAGCCCCTGGTAGGATCTCGTCCTCTCGATGGAGATGACATCCAAGGGCTTCTCCACAACGCAGATGACGGAACGGTCGCGAGAGGAATCCGAGCAGATGGAGCAGGGATCCTGATCGGTTATGTTCTGACATACGGAGCAGAACCTCACCTTTCTCTTGAGATCGAGAAGAGCTTCGGCCAGAGCTTCTATCTCCCCGAGCGGAAGCTTGAGGAGGTGGAAGGCGAGGCGGGCGGCGGTCTTAGGGCCTATGCCGGGGAGCTTTGAAAGCTCCCCCACAAGGCGCGATATCGGGCTTGGAAGAGGTCCTATCTCCCATTCCCTCCTCATCTGAGGAGAAATCCGAGCTCCGCTCCCAGATTTTCGAGATCCCGCGACATCCGCTCCCTCAACCTGCTCAAAGCCTCATTCGCGGCCGCCGCCACGAGATCCTCCAGGAGCTCCGCATCCTCCGAATTCACGACTTCCGGAGCGATCTCCACCTTCTTGACCTCATATCTTCCCGTTATGATGATCCTGACGGCTCCTCCGCCGGCGCTCCCCTCGAATTCCATCTTCTCGAACTCCTCCTGCGCTCTGAGGAGCTTCTGCTGGAGCGCTTCAAGCTGCTTTAAGAGCTTCTTATCCATTTCTCTCCTCGCTTATCATCTTCGCTCCCATTTCGAGAGCGGTTCGAATGAGCGTTCCTCCCGAAGCTCTGGTTTTGCGAGGCCTCTCTTCGAGTTTGATGCACCGTATCTTATAGGGAACTCCGAAGAACTCGAGCAATTTCTTCTGAACGAGATGCTGGTATTTGGGATCGCTCAGCTTCCTGTAATGAAATTCCATTTTGGGATAAACGCCCAAGATCAGAGTCTGGCCCTCAAGCCCCACCGGCTCGCAGGCGCGCCGCAGGAGCGCGTCGAGATTGCCGCTGGATCCCTCCCCGCGGCACGCGTTCACGAATTCGTGCCACCTCCTCCGTATCTCCAGAAGCTCGGGCGGGGATTCGGGAGGGATCTCCGCTTCGGCTCTCAATGCGGGGGGGCCGGAAGCTTGAGCGGGCTCCGGCTCCTTTCGAGCTTTAACGGGCTCGGGAGGCCGGAGCTCTGCGGGCTTCCGAGCTTCCTCCCCTCCCTCCCCCAAACCCCTGTCCTGAGCGAAGCGCACAAGAGCGAGCTCCAAGGGGAGAGGAGAGGAGGGATCCTGCCTGAAATCGGATTCCGCGAAGATCCGAATCGCCCTCGCTATCTCCTCAAGGGTAAGGCGCTCGGCGAGCTCCTTCCGCTCCTCAAGCTCCTCGGGGGAGAGCTCCAAGCCCTCCCAAGCTTGAGCTTTCACGAGCAGGAGCTCCCTCAGGAATTCGATGAGGCTGCGGCGGAATTCCCTGAAATCCACCCCATCGGCCGCGGCCTCCGCGATCAGAGAAAGCCCCCTTCGAACATCGCGATCGAGAACCGAGCGCACGAACTCATTCAATCTGGAATCCGCCCAGAATCCGAGCTCCCTCCTCACCTGCTCCAAGGATATGGAGGAGCCGTATCTCGTGATGAGCTGCTCGAGGAGGTTCTCCGCATCTCTCAAGCTCCCCGAGGCGCTTCGCGCTATGAGCCTCAGAGCCTGAGGATCTATCTCGACGCCCTCCCGGCCGCAGATCTCCGAGAGCTTCCGCATGATGGCCGAAAGCGAGAGGCGCCGGAAATCGAATCTCTGACAGCGCGATAGGATGGTGAGGGGGACTTTGTGAACTTCGGTTGTGGCCAGAATGAAGATCACGTAGGAGGGGGGCTCCTCGAGGGTCTTGAGAAGGGCGTTGAAAGCCGCTTCGGTGAGCATGTGAACCTCATCGATGATGTAGACCTTGTAGCGGGCGAGAGTGGGGACATAATGCACTTTCTCCCGGAGATCTCTTATCTCATCGATTCCCCGATTTGAGGCCGCATCTATCTCCACGAGATCCATGCATCTCCCCTCGTTTATCGAAACGCAGATCTCGCACTCATTGCAGGGATTGGCGTCTTTGGGGGAGAGGCAGTTCACGGCTTTGGCCAGAATCCTCCCGGTGGAGGTCTTCCCCGTTCCCCTGGGACCGCAGAAGAGGTAGGCGTGGGCGATCTTCCCCTTCTTTATGGCGTTGACGAGCGTTTGGGTTACATGCTCCTGCCCCACAAGCTCATCCCACGTCTTGGGCCTCCACTTCCTGTAGAGGACTTGGAACCCGCGGGATTCCATCTCCCCTTCTCTCCCGGGATTCGGAGATCGCTTTGGGTTATTGTACCTTGAGGGCGAAGGGAAGGCAACTTCTGATATATTTGAAACGAAATGAGCGGGGATTTCGACGAGCTGGTGGCCGAGGTCTTGGAGGAGCTCCCCCCGGAGATAAGGGAGAGGATCGATAACGTGGTCTTCGTGATCGAAGATTGGCCCTCCCCTTCTATTCTGAGAAAAGCCAAAGCCCGGAGGGAATGCCTCTTGGGATTTTACGAGGGGATTCCGCTCTCCGAAAGAGGCGCATGGTACAATCTCGCCCTTCCTGACAGGATCTTCATCTTCCGCAAGCCCATAGAATTGCATTGCCGCCTCACGGGAAGAAGCCTCAGGGAGGAGATAAGGAGAACCCTCCTGCATGAGATCGGTCATCATTTCGGGATGTCGGAGGAGGAACTCCTTCCCACCTCACCTCGAAGAGATCGAAAGCCGGGCCGTCCCGGCAAACGGTCTTCATCCCCCCGATCGTCGGAATGGAGCAGCCGAGGCAAGCCCCCACCCCGCACCCCATAACCTGCTCGAGGAAAACCCTTATCCTGCCTCTGAACTTCCCCTCAAGCCCCTCCGCTCTCACAAGCTCCAAGAGCGCTCTGTACATCCCCGAGGGGCCGCAGGCGAAGATGAAATCAGCCCAGCGGAGATGAGGCCGGGAGAGATCCAAAGCCGTTCCCCGAAAATCGAGAGAGCCGTCCTCGGCCGCCCAGAGCACCCTCACCCCCCCGGGGAGCAGGAAATCCGGAAAGATCTCCTCCTTCCTCTTGATTCCGATGATGAGCAGCGCATCTCTTCCCCTCTCCTTCGCCTCCTCGACGAGGAAGAGAAGGGGGGCAAGGCCCACTCCCCCGGCGATGAACAAAATCCTGCCCTCGGGGATCTCTTCGGGCCTTCCCAGAGGCCCCACAAGGTCTATCTCCTCTCCCTCCTTCCTTCCGGCAAGCCAAGCAGTCCCCCTTCCCACCACATCGAAGAGCACATGTATCTCCTCCCCCCTCCTTCCGGCGATGCTCATGGGGCGGCGGAGGGGGAGGTGAGAGCACCTCACAAGAACGAATTGGCCCGGCAAAGCGAGCTTGGAGATCCGAGGAGCGCGGAGCTTGAGGAGGAAGGTGTTCTTCCTGACCTCAAGAAGAGATGTGATCTGAGCTTCTTCCCGAAGCGGAGCTCGCCTTTCCGGCATCTCTGTGGTATTCGCTCAGGGATTTCACCGAGTAGGTGAGAGATCGATTGCTCAGAGCTTCGATAGCGGCCCTGAGGGTATCGAGAGAGGTGAAACAGGGTATTCGCCGCTCCGCCGCGGCCTGCCTTATGTAGAATCCATCGCGAAGGGGGATCCTCCCTCCGGTTACGGTGTTCACCACCCCGCAGACAAGCCCCTCCCGGATGACATCCACCACATTGGGATGCCCCTCGCTCAGCTTCTTCGTCACCATGGTGACGGGAATTCCGGCCGCCTGGAGCATCGCCGCCGTCCCCTCGGTGGCGTACAGCCTGAAGCCGAGCTCCCACAGCTTCTTGGCCAGAGGCAGGGCTTCGGGCTTATCCTTATCGGCTATGCTCAGGAGGATGGCCTCGCCGGCGGGGAGGAGGTCGGCGGCGAGCAGGGCTTTTATCATCGCCCCCTGAAGGGTATGATCTATCCCCATAACCTCGCCCGTCGATTTCATCTCGGGGCCCAAGTAGGAATCGACACCGGGGAGCTTGGACATCGAGAAGACGGGCACCTTTACGGCGAAGAGGCCCGAGCGAGGCCAGAGCCCCCCCTTATAGCCCTGCGATCTGAGCGTCTCCCCGAGCATGATCCTCGTGGCCAATCTGACGAGAGGAACTCCGGTGGCTTTGGATATGTAGGGGACGGTGCGGCTCGCTCTCGGATTGAGCTCCAAGATGTAAACCTGAGATCCCTCCGGAGTTCTCTGTATCACGAACTGTATGTTCATGAGGCCCCGGATTTTGAGAGCCCTGCCGATTCTCGTCGTGTAATCCACGATGAGCTCGACCTCCTCCTCGCTGAGGCCCACCCCGGGGTAAATGGCTATCGAATCGCCGCTGTGAACTCCCGCTCTCTCCACATGCTCCATTATCCCCGGAATGAGCACCTCCTCCCCGTCACAGACCGCATCGACCTCGACCTCCTTCCCCTCGATGTATTTGTCCACCAAGACCTTGTGCTTGGGATCCACCTCCACGGCGAGGAAGAGGAATCTCTCAAGCTCCGCCGCGTTCTGAATGATCTCCATCGCCCGGCCTCCGAGAACAAATCCCGGGCGGACGAGCACCGGATAGCCCAGAGCTTCCGCGACCTTCAGGGCCTCCGAGGCGGATGAGACCTCAGCTCCGGGAGGCTGGGGGATTCCCAGGCGGCTCACGAAATCCTCAAACCTCCCCCGATCTTCGGCGATATCTATGGCTTCGGCGGAGGATCCCAGAATGCGGAAGCCGTGCCTCGCCAAAGGCTCCGCGAGGTTGATCGCCGTCTGCCCTCCGAACTGCACGATGACCGGAGGAGGCTCTCCCCTCTCATCGGCTTCGTTTTCGAGAACATTCCTCACGCTCTCCTCATCCAGAGGCTCGAAATAAAGCCTGTCGCTCGTGTCGAAATCGGTGGAGACGGTCTCGGGATTGGAGTTTATCATGATGCTCTTCCACCCCGCCTCCTGAAGAGCCCAGACGGCATGCACGGTGCAGTAATCGAACTCTATTCCCTGCCCGATCCTTATGGGGCCGGCTCCTATCACCACCGCCTTCGGGCCGGGGAGAGGAGGGGCTTCGTTCTCCTCCTCGTAGGTGCTGTAAAAGTAGGGGGTTTGAGCTTCGAATTCGGCGGCGCAGGTGTCCACCATCTTGTAAACCGGCCGGATGCCCCACTGCTTCCTGAGCTCCCTCACATGCTCGGGGAGGAGATCGGCCAAAGTGGCTATCTGCTCGTCGGAGAAGCCCATTCGCTTGGCCTCCCGCAGAAGCTCAGGGGTGAGGGTTTCGGAGAGAAGCCTCCTCTCCATCTCCACGATATTGCGGAGCTTCTCCAGAAACCAGGGATCTATTCCGGTCTTCCTCGCAAGCTCCTCAACGCTCCTCCCGCGCCGCAGGGCCGCCATCACGGCCCAGAGGCGCAGATCGGTGGGCTCCAGAGGAGGGGAATCCCCCCAGGAGGGATCCTCCCAGAGCAGCGTCCTCCTTCCGAATTCGAGGCCTCTCACGGCTTTCTGAAGGGCCTCCTCGAAGGTGCGGCCTATGGCCATCACCTCTCCTGTCGATTTCATCTGAGTTCCCAAGACCCTGTCGCCCATAGCGAATTTATCGAAAGGCCATCTGGGTATCTTGACCACGCAGTAATCCAGAGCGGGCTCGAAGGCGGCCAGGGTCTTTCCCGTAACTCTGTTGGGGATCTCATCCAAGGTCTTGCCGATCGCTATCTTGGCGGCTATCCGGGCGATGGGGTATCCGGTGGCCTTGCTGGCGAGAGCCGAGCTCCTGCTCACCCGGGGATTGACCTCTATGACGTAATAAGGGGGATCTTCCTCTCTCGTCTCGCAAACCCAGGGATGGGGCTTGAGGGCGAACTGTATGTTGCATCCCCCCTCCACTCCCAGAGCTCTTATTATCCTCAAGCTCGCGCTTCGAAGCATCTGGTATTCCTTATCGGTCAGGGTCTGGCTCGGAGCCACGACTATGCTGTCGCCGGTGTGAATCCCCATGGGATCCATGTTCTCCATATTGCACACGGTGATGCAATTATCGGCGGAATCCCTTATGACCTCATACTCTATCTCCTTCCACCCCAGAACGCATTTCTCGATGAGCACCTCATGAACCATGCTGGCCGAAAGCCCTCTCTCCACAATCCGAATGAACTCCTCCATGTTGTGCGCCACACCCCCTCCGAATCCCCCCAAAGTGTAGGAGGGGCGTATCACCACCGGAAGGCCCAAGCGCCTCACGATCCTCAGGGCCTCATCCAGAGATCTCGCAAGCTCGCTCTCCGGAACGGGCTCCCCTATCTCCACGAGGAGCTTCTTGAAGAGCTCCCTCTCCTCCGCCTTCCTTATGGCCTCTATGGGGGTTCCCAGGGGCTCAACGCCGTACCTGTCCAGAACTCCGGCTTCGGCGAGCTGCACGGCCAAATTCAAAGCCGTCTGCCCCCCCAGAGTGGGAAGGAGGCCGTCGGGACGCTCCCTCGCGATGATCCTCTCCAGAACCTCCGGGATCAGGGGCTCGATGTAAACGACATCCGCGATCCCCTCATCGGTCATGATGGTGGCGGGATTGGAGTTCACGAGAACGACCTTTATCCCCTCCTCTCGAAGCGCTCTGCAAGCTTGAGTTCCCGAATAATCGAACTCGGCCGCCTGCCCGATGACTATGGGGCCGGATCCTATGACGAGAACCTTCCTTATATGCTTTTTGATAGGCATCTCGATCCTCCGGATTTCGAAAGGCCGAGATGATCTCGGGAGATGCTCGAGAGGGGTTCGAAAGCCTCAAATCGCATCCTTAAAAGAGTATTTTATCCGGAGATCTTCCAAAAGTCCTCTTTTTGGGGGATGTACTTCCTCCAGATGGGCTTCTTCTCCGAAAGCGAATTGAGGAGGAGGTACAGGGGAGGGGGAGGAGCGGAGGGCTTCCTGAGGAGCTTCATTCCGGCTTCGGCCAGAGTCCTTCCGGCCTTGCGCTGATTGCAGGAGCGACAGGCGGTCACCACATTCTCCCAGGAGTGCTCCCCTCCCATATGCCGGGGGATCACATGATCTAAGGTGAGATCGCTCGTCCTCCTCCCGCAATACTGGCAGGTGTAATTATCCCGGAGGAAGACCTTCCTCCGGGTGGGATATCCCAGACGGCAGGAGAAGCGAACGTAGCGAAGGAGGCGTATGACGGAGGGGAGGGGGAACTCAGAGGAGGAGCTTCGAATGGTGCGGGAGTCCGCCTCCACGATCTCGGCCTTCCCCTTGAGCACGAGGATGAGAGCGCGCCTCGTCCGGCAGATATTCACGGGAGTGTAATCGTAATTGAGGACGAGAACCGACGCATCTTCCATCTAACCCCTCTACCTCCCCTTGAATTCGGGCTTCCGCTTCTCCGAGAAGGCCCTGAGACCTTCGGTGGCATCCTCCAGGGAGCGCGCGCAGGCGAAGCACTCCGCTTCGTAGAAGAGAGCCGAATCGAGATCCATCTCCATCCCCTTGTTTATGGCCAGTTTCAAGATGGCCAGAGTGGCCGAGCTCTTGGAGAGGAGCTTCCCCAAAAGCTCCTCCACCGCCTTATCGAGCTCTTCGGGGGGAACCACTTTGTTTATGAGGTTCAGGCGGTAAGCTTCGGCGGCGTCGATCATATCTCCGGTCATCTCAAGCTCCATGGCCTTGGCCTTCCCTATGATCCTCGGGAGGCGCTGCGTGCCTCCTCCTCCGGGGATCAATCCCAAATTGACCTCCGGCTGCCCGAATCTCGCATCCTCGGAGGCTATTCTTATAT
>CAYRBX010000040.1:5789-8509 GCA_964422695.1 uncultured Dehalococcoidia bacterium | reverse complement strand
CGGAGCGACGGAGATCTTGATCCCAAAGCTCGTCTCCTCTCCCGGAGCAAGATCCGTTGCGGTTTCGGATCTCTCAAGCTCCGCCCTCACCCCTCTTCCGGCCGCCGGATTTGTAAGCTCGATGTCTATGAAGGTGTAGGTTTGCTCGGCTCCCACGTTGAGGAGCTTGAATTCAAGCTCTTTCTCTCCTCCCTTGGGGATCTCGACCTCGGAGGGGGAGGGGATGAGGGCGAGGCCTTCGATCGCGAATTCGGTTTCGGCGCTTCTTACAAGATCCGAGATCCGAACTTCCGCTTTGGCCTTGTACCTTCCGCCCTCCCCGGCCGCCGGCCTGTAGGTGTAGGAGAAGCGGCCCTGCTCGTCGGTTCGAAGCTCGATCTTCCGCTCTATGGCGTTTGCGAGCTCAAGAAGAACCTCCGCGCCGGGAAGCGGAGAGCTCCCGGAGAGCACCTCCCCCTCGATCACAACCTCCTCGCCGGGGCGATAGGATTCTCTTTCGGTTCGGATCGAGATCTCAAGCTCGGATACGACCTGGAACTTGCAGGATGCCCTGAAGGTTCCGAGATCGCCCTCCGCTTCGAACAGAGCCTCGTACCTTCCGGCCGCGAGATCCTCAAGGCCGAAGATCCAGAGGCCGGAAGCTTCAGCAAAGCTCATATCTCCGGAGGCGATCTCGACCCCGTCTCTTAATACTTTGAGGCGGGCCGCGATCCCGTCCTCGGGGCCGAGCGGGATTTCGGGAGCATCGGAGCTTGCGACCTCGAGGGCGAGGAGGGCGCTTTCTCCCTCAAGATATGCTTTTCTCTCGGAGGAGGGCTTGAGCACAAGCCCCTCGCCCACCTCGAAGGAGCCGCAAAGCTCGTTGTTCTCCTCATCCTCCTCGGTGAGGAGGTCGGAGGAGTCGACCATGAGCCTGAAGCTGTAGGGCTCCGCCGTGGGAAGGGTCGCCCTCCAAGTCCCTCCGAGCAAGGTCGTGCTTCCGGGCGGAACGGCCTCATCGCACCTCAGGGTGAAGGCCTCAAGGCCGTTTATCTCAAGCCTCGTCTCGAAAGGCCCTTGGGTGGGAGCCTCGCCCCTGTTGGCGATCGTGATCACGAATTCGATCTCATCGCCGTACTTCGGATTCTCGGGCGTCCACTTGAGGCCGGCCGGCACGAGATCGGGGTAGAGGAGCACAACCTCCCTTGTCTCGGAGAGGATATTGTCCTCCTCGGAGGGCTCGGGCACCTCATCTTCGGGATCGACCAAGATCGTAAATTCGTGCTCTCCTTCCGTCGGCCTCCACTCGAAGGAGACGGGGGCGCTCCTCCCCGCCCCGAGCCCGGAGACCTCCTGAGAGGCGACGAAATCGCCGTCAACGTAAAGCGAGACCTCGAAGGGCACGGGACAGGAGGCCTCGCCCGAGTTCTCCACCACCGCCGAGATTTGGAGCATGCTCCCGTCGTTCACTCTGAGATCCTCCGGAACGAAGGAGAGCTCCTTTATCCTGAGATCCGGGTAAACTATCTCGATCTCGGGAAGCTCCAGGGATCTCGTGTTGTTCTCCTCGTCGAGCTCCACCACATGCGGGATGGGAAGGTCGGCCCGAACCTCAATCACATGCTTTCCGGGAACGGGGGTCCAGCAAAGCTCCAAGATCGCCTCGTTCTCCCCCTCGGCGCACGGAAGGCCCTCCACGAGCTTCCTCCCGAGGTACTCCCCGTCGAGGTAGAAGGTCACGGCGAAGGGGCCGGCATCTCTCGTCCCGATGTTCTTCACGACGGCCGTGAATTCGGTCTTCCTGCCCCAGCCGACCTCGCCCGCATCTTCCGACCAGCGCAGATCCTCGATCACGAGATCGGGGAAGAAGACCTGCTCGGGCTTGAGGTACACGGAGAGGGAGTTGTTCCCCTCATCGGCCTCCTCGATCCTGTTTTCGAGATCGTCGGCCACCACCGCAAGCCTGTGGTTTCCGATCTCGCAGGTCCACCGAAAGCTTGCTTCGATCTCCGCTCCGGGCTCCAGGGGTTCGGCTATCTCCCGGGAGGTGAGGTATTGATCGTCCACGTAGAAGCCGACGAGGAAGGGCTTCTCGATCGGGGCGACGCCCGCGTTCTTTATCCTCGCCGTAACAGTGAGGATCTCGCCCTCCTCGGGCTCCTCGGGCGTGAAGGCGATCTCCTCCACCACAAGATCGGGCCGCGTCTCCTCCACCGTGACGAGAATTTGATCTTGAGATTCGGCGTAATTCTCGTCCTTCACGTAAAGCGTCACCGTGTAGGTTCCGGAGCGCTCGTACACATGAGTCGGGGTCACCCCTGCGCCCCAGAGCCCGTCTCCGAAGTCCCAGAGGAAGCTCACGATGTGGCCGTCGGGATCGCGGGATCTCGAGCCGTCGAATTGAATGGGCTCGCCGACCTTCCCCCTGCGATCGTATCCGGCGTCGGCTATGGGCGGGGCGTTGACCTCTATCTCCCTCTCCAAGACGCTTTCGGGATTGGGGGAATCGGTGAGGACCTCAACACGTATCACATGCCTTCCCGCAACTTCGGGAATCCATTCGACCTCCGGCTTGAAGAGGAAAGTGCCGGGCCCTCCATGCGCTCCGGCCCAGCGCAGAGGCCTCGCCTCGATCTCCTCGCTTCCTACAAGGAGCTTTCGGCCGTCGGGGAGGATGTCGTAGAAGGCGACCTCCGCGCGCTCGAAGGCCATCCCGGCGTTGTAAATTCTGGCTCTGAGAT
>CAYRBX010000040.1:0-5689 GCA_964422695.1 uncultured Dehalococcoidia bacterium | reverse complement strand
GATGTAGGTTCCGCCGTCCCTTTCGATGAAGTAGATGTTGCCCCGGGCCTTCCAGGAGTTCTCCAAGCCGAGGATCTTTTGGGTTCCATCGGGAAGGATCTTCTTTACGGCGGAGACGTTGCACTCCGGCAGGGTGTCGGGGGTCATCACCACGATCCATCCGGGGGTCTCGGGGACCTCAAGGATCATCGTTCGATCCTCCGGGGTGGGGAATTTGGTCACCCTGACGTTCGACGGGACGGCGACCGGGAGGGTTATTCCGGTTGCGAGGTTCTTGAAGTAATCGGGGAAGCCGTCGTCGTCCTCGTCTATGAGCGAATACCTCTCCTCCGGCCTTTCGGGATCGAGCACCACCTCGTCCTTCTCGATGATCCTCGTGTCCACGGAGAGGATGAGCGGATTGAGCTCGATCCCCTTGTAGAGCTTGTGCTTGAGCTCGGCGGTGAACTCCACGATCTCCCCGTCGAGGTTCGATTCGAGGAGCCAGTACCCGCAGACCTTGCTGTGAGGCGGGACATCGCCGAAGACGGCGGTGAAGGTCTCGCCGACCTGCTCCCCGAAGGAGACCCCGACGATCCTCCAGCTTACAAGGAGCCCCGATTTGTTTTCCACGATGCGGGGCTGAGCGCTCTCGATGCGCAGGTTCCGGGCGTATCCGTCGCCCACGTTCTCCACCTCTATTCCGAGCTTGAAGGGCTCGTAGGCGTAGACCTTCTTGGGCAGGTAGTAGTGGAGGAGGAGCTTGGGCTGCGGATGGACGGTGATCTCCACCGATTCGGTCTCGGTCTGAACGAGCTTTCCGCTCACGAAGTAATTGAGAACCGCTTTGACGTAGTACTTCTTCCCCTTCTCCGGATCCTTCCCCCCGAGCCCATCGCCCGGAATGAGCTGCCAGCAGGCGGTCATGGTGGAGAGAGGCGGGAGGCTCTGAGAGCCGTCCACGGCCGATATGCCCGTGAGCTCGGGCGGGGTGAGGTAGAACATGGAGGTCACATCCCTCCCCTCCTCATCCGCGACCCGAACCTCGATCCGGAGGGCGTCCATGGAGGCGCGGGTGTAGCCGTTGGTGAGCTCGAGCCTGCAATCGAAGGCCTCGCGCTCAAGCATCGCCTTCTGCGGGATGTCTATCTTCACGATCTCGAAGATCTCCTCACCCTCCTCTCCGGGAAGCCCTCTGAACTCGGGAAGCTTGGGAAGGCGGAGCTCTCCTTCCCCTCCCTCTTTGGGGGCCATCACTATCCGCTCCTCTCCGGTGGGAAGCCTGAGCTTCACCTCCTGCTTTGCGGGGTTGGCGATGAAGAGCCTTTCCTCGATCCTGCTCTCCCTGGGGAGGAGGGTGTCGGGATCGAAATCGGTGTAGGAGGCGTGAATCTGGAAGTAAGCTTCTCCGGGGATCTTATCGGGCAGGTAAGAGTACTCTCCTTCGTTCACCCTGAAGGCCACGGTCACGGCGCTTTGAGGCGGGATCGTTCCGATGTAGCCCCCGCCGGGTATCTCTATGCCCGGGGCATTGACCGCCTCCACCCTCACATCGTGAAGCTCCACGAGGCTTGGGTTCATCAGGGTGAAGTAATCGGTGTAGGCCTCCCCCACCTCCTCCGGGACGGTCACCCAGGGCGGGACGAAGGTCACCTTGGGCTTGGGAAGCCTCGCCTTGAAGGTTATATGCAGGGTGATCTCGTAGACATCGGTGATCTCGGTCGGGGTGACCGACCACTTCATGAGGACGGGGAGGAGGGGAAGCTCGACCTTTACGATCTTCGCCTCGCTCAAGGGCTCCACCCGAACCGTTCCGGAGATCTTCTCGTGAGCCGGAGCCGTCACGGTGTAATCGTATTCTCCTGTGGGGGCGTCCTCCAAAGTGGCCACTCCGTTCTCATCGGCCTTCAGGACGAAGTGCTCGTAGTAGATCCTCTCCTCTCCGGTGACGGATCTGGCTACAAGCGGGGTTCTGCCCACAAGCCTTATCTCGGCTCCGGGCACCGTCTCCCCGGCGTCGTTTATCACCACGAAGGAGACGGAGCCTCTCGTGGCCGAGCTCACCTCCACCACCAAGGCCATGTAGGCGGCGGTCCCGTCGCTTATTCCTATCCGATCGATGTAAGTTCCCAGAGGAACATCCTCGGGCGGCGAGATCGTCACCTCAAGCTCCATGCTCTCTCCGGGAGCAAGCTCCGTCTTGGGAAGCTCTCCGACCGAGACCCAGGTGAGAAGCCCGGGCGGGATCACTCGCATATCCCTCATCGTTCCGAAGCCTTTATTGGTGATCTTTATCTTCCTCGTCACCGTCTTTCCGGGATTGAGGCCCACCCGGAGCTCCTCGGGCTCGAATACGAGAACGGGGACGGCGGGGCGGAGCCGAAGCTCGATGTAAGCCGAGGCCATAAGCTCCTTCCCGCTCCGGGAATCCTTCGCGCGGACCTCGAGGAAGTAATAAGCTTCGTCGGGAGCGTCTTCGGCGATATCGAAGCTCAGGTTTATCACGGCCTCGGCCCCGGCGGGGAGGATCTCGGGCACATCTGAGGCGTCCGCCTCGGCCCTGATCTTCTCGGTCTCGTTCTCATCTATGAACTCGACCCTCACATCTTCGAGCGGGAGGTCCGCCAGGTTCCGCAGGGCGATCTTCTCGAAGACCTGAGAGTTCTTCACCGCGCCCAAGATGAGCTTGGAGGGCCGAAGCTCAAGGCCCAGGATGTAGATCTCGGCCTTTCCGAAGGTTCCGATCACCCTCCTCGTGGAGAAGACGAAGGCGTTGATGGTGAAGTATCCGGCGTCGCTCCACTTCGGAAGCCACGTGAATTTGAACTCCCCGTTCTCATCGGTCATCGCCTTGAACTTGTAGATCGGCCCTCCCGGCCCCTCCGCGCCGAAGAGGGCGGCTCCGGCGTACAGGCTCAGATCCATATCTTCGTACCGGCCCTTCCCGATGAAGATGAGGATTTGCTTATGGGCCACAGGCTTTCCGGAGAGGGTCTTCACGGAGCCCGTGATCACAACGGGCTCCCCTCGATCGTAGATCTCCTTGTCGGTCCTGAGGGCGAACTCCACCTCCTCCACCACCACGATCCCGAAGGAGGTCTGGGCGGAGATGATCCCATCGGTGGCCGTGACGGTTATCCTGTAGCTTCCGGTGCGATATTCGGCGAAGGGGATGGAGAGCAGGAACTCCTCCCTCAGGGGATCGTAATCCATGGGCTCATCCTGAAGGATCGCCTCCTCCCCGCAGGTCACGGTGACAAGAGCCGTGATGCCCTCCTCGGGCCCGAGCGGAACGTCGGGGGCGCTTGCCCTCGACACCTTCGCCGCAAGGTGGAGGGTATCCCTGGAGCCGTAGTAGAGGGGAAGCCCTTCCTCCTCAAGCACCCGAAGCGGATCCTGCCCGTCGGCCAGAACTCCTATCAAGAGGCCGTCGCCGAGATCCACCTTGAAGATCCGGGCGTTGTTCTCCTCATCCTCCTCCCGGACTTGATTCAGAGGATCTATCACGAACTTGAATTCGTGCTCGCCCAGAGCATCGACCTTCCACTGCATGGGAACGGGGAGGGTGCTCCTTCCGCCCAGAATGGGAAGCTCCTGAGTGAACTTGGGCTCGTCGTCAAGGTAGAAGGTGAGCCTTGTGGGGTTGAGGGTGGAGACTATGGTTTGATTTACGACATTCACTTGGAAGATGACGGTATCGCCGAACTTGGGCTCCCGCGGCGTCCAGCTCACATCCCCTATCACGAGATCCGGATAGAGGATCTCAAGCCTTCGGGTCTTCGTGATGAAGGCGTTGTTCTCCTCATCGGCTTCGGCCACCTCATCTTCGGGATCGAGCACGAGCTTTATCTCGTGCTCCCCGGGGATCGCGCGCCATCTGAGGGTGGGTATGGTCGTGTTCCCGGCGGGAAGGCCCGCGATCTCCTTATCCTGAACGAACTTCCCGTCCACGTAGAGGGCGATCTTGAATTTGCTGAGCACATCCGCAGCTCCCGCGTTCTTCACCTTCGGGAGGATGGTGAGGGAGCTTCCGTCGGGAAGGGTCGCGTCTTTGGGCTGAATGTCCACATCTTCCACAAGGAGATCGGGGAAGATGAGAGTGTATTCGGGAAGCTCCAAGCTCTTGGAGTTATTGGCCTCATCGGATTCAATAACCTTCCCCACGACATCATCGGCGATGACCTCGATTTGATGCTTTCCGGGGGTGGGTTTTATCTTGAAGATGAGCTCCCTTTCCTCCCCGGGCTCAAGCTTCGCCACATGCTTCTTGGAGTGGAACTCCCCGTCGAGGAAGAGGCTCACCCAGAAGTCCTCGGCCGCCGCATCTCCGATGTTCCCGACCTCGGCTTTAATTTGAATGTGCTCTTCGGAGCTTATCTCCGGCCCTTCGGGGCTGTAGGAGAGCGAGCTTATCACGAGGTCGGGGAAGAAGACCTGCCGCGCCGTCATCGCGGCCTGAGCTTCGTTGTTCTCCTCATCGACTTCGGGGATGTTGTTCTGAATGTCGTCTGCTTTGACCCTGACCACATGAATTCCCTTCTCCGCAACCCAAGAGAAGGAGATCTCGATGCTCTCCCCGGGATCCAGAAGCTCGTTTATCCTCTCGTAGCCCGCATACAATCCGTCGATGTAGTAAGTGGCGAAGAAGCCCTTCTTCGTGGGCCCGAAGCCCCGATTCCTCACCTTCGCTCTGATCGTCACGAGATCTCCTTCTTTCGGCTCCTCCGGAGACCAGCTGAGATCTTCGATCGCAAGATCCGGCCTCGTCTCCTCGACCTTCACCCTGAAGCTCGTGCTCGCCTCGGCCTCATCGTTATCCCAAACGGTTAGGGTGACGGTGAACTCCCCGATCTCCGTGTAGGCGTGGGATGTCCTGGGCTTCTCAGAGGTCGTTCCATCTCCGAAGTCCCAGAGGAATTCCACCACCGCCCCGTCCGGATCTCGAGCTCCGGAGGCGTCGAACTCAACCGGCTCTCCCCACCCGACGATGAGGTCTTCGAAAGACGGAGGCTCGGGAGGGATGTTCACCTTGAGCGAGGCCGAGATCTTGTTGTCGGAGGGATCCGTATCTTCGGGCAAGATGTTTGAGAGCTCGGCCGATATCACGACCTCTCCCGGCTCCTCGAATACCCAAGGAAGCTCCGCATAAACCTCCTCTCCGGCTTCAAGATGCAAATCGATCGCCCCCAGAAGCTCCCTCTCCTCCCCTTCGATCTTCCAGAACTCGACGGCGGCGGAGGCGTCGGCCGGCCCCTCGTTCAAAACCAAAGCCTTCAATATGCTCTCCGCCCCTTTGGGCGGGGAGGAGGGCTCCGCCTCGAGGGACTTCAGGGAGAGATCGCATTCCGCGGAGGGAGCGGCGCAAGCCTCATTCGAGGGCTTGCTCTCATTTCCCGCAAGATCCACGGCCTTCACGACGTAGCGGTATTCGACCCCCGCTCTGAGGCCTCGATCCTCAAAGCTCGTCTCCGCGACAAGCCCGGAGATCTTCCGGAACTCCCCTCCCTCCTCGCAGCGGAAGACGTAGTATCCGGCGACATCCGCATCTTGTGGCGCGCTCCAGGAGAGGAGAAGGGTCTTTCCGGTCTTCGGATCTTGAATTGCGAGATCTGAAGGGGCTTCGGGCGGGGTGCGATCGAGAATGTAGGAGCTCCGAACGGAGTCCTCGAGGCCTCCCAAATTCACCGCCCTCGCTCTCACCTCGTAAGCT
>CAYRBX010000039.1:0-8519 GCA_964422695.1 uncultured Dehalococcoidia bacterium | reverse complement strand
GATCTGACCAAGCCGCTTTGAGCTTCCGGTAGGTGTCGCTGAGGGCTTCGGGAAGGACCTTCACATCGGCGACCACCGGCATGAAGTTCGTATCCCCCTCCCATCGCGGCACCACATGAGTGTGAAGGTGATCCTCCACCCCCGCTCCGGCCGTCTTCCCCAAATTCATTCCTATATTGAAGCCGTCGGGTCTCAAAGCTCGCCTCAGGGCCCTGAGGCTTTCCCTCAAGAGCTTGAAGTGCTCCAGCGCCTCCTCATCGGTGAGCTCCTCCACGAGGCCCACATGCCGGAACGGGGCGATCATGAGATGTCCGGGATTGTAGGGGAAGGCGTTGAGGATGATGAAATTGTATCTGCCTCGTATGAGAATGAGGTTCTCCTCATCTTTATGCTCTCTGGGCTTCTCGCAGAAGATGCAGCCTTTGGGCTTCTCGCTCAGTATGTAGCTTATGCGCCAAGGAGCCCATATCTGCTTCATCTCCTCCTCCCGAATAGAGTATAATGCGCGGAGAAGGGAGGGAGGGGAATGTGATCCTGCGGAGCATCCGGGAGATCTTCAAGATGATAAGGGAGGATATCCAGACGGCTCTGGCGAAAGATCCCGCCGCTCGCAATCCCGTCGAGGTCTTCTTCTGCTATCCCGGAGTTCACGCCATATGGCTTCATCGCATAGCTCACTTCCTCTGGACCCGAAAGCTCTACTTCCCCGCCCGCCTCTTATCTCATATAAATCGCTTCCTCACCGGAGTCGAAATCCATCCGGGAGCCAAAATAGGAAGAAGGGTGTTCATAGATCACGGAGCCGGAGTGGTGATCGGGGAGACGGCCGAGATCGGAGATGACGTCACCATCTACCAAGGGGTGGTTCTGGGAGGAGTCTCGCGGGAGAAGAAGAAGAGGCATCCCACCATCGGGAACAATGTGGTGATAGGAGCGGCGGCGGTGCTTCTGGGGCCGATCACGGTGGGGGATGGGGCGAGGATCGGAGCCAATTCGGTGGTGGTCAGATCCGTGCCCCCCGGCACCACCGTCGTCGGAGTTCCCGGAAGGGCCGTGACCGATAGGGTGAAGCCTTTGGACGAGCTTGATCACTCCGCCCTCCCCGATCCGGTCAAAGAAGCCCTCGAGATCTTGCTCCGGCGGCAGAGCGAGCTTGAGGAGAGAATTCGGAAGCTCGAGGAGAAACTGAGCTCCCCTTCGGAGGCCGAGAGGTGAAGGTCGCGGTTCTCTTCACCGAGAGGCTTCGAGATTACGATTTCGGGGAGGGCCATCCCTACAGGGGGGATAGGTACGAGGGCTTCTTCAAGCTCTATCGGGAGAAGCTCGGAGGGCATCCGGATTTCGTGCTCCGAGAGCCGGAGCCCGCTTCGGAGGAGGATCTGCTCCTCGTTCACACGCGGGATTATGTGGATTTCGTGAAGGCCGCCTCCCTGGGCCTCTCCCCTCCCTCGCGCTATCTCCTCTTCCGCTATCAGAGCGCGGATAACATCTCCCCTCTCACCGGAACGCTGCCCAAGGGGATAGAGCAGGCGGCGAGGATCATCGTGGGGATCTCGAAGGCGGCCGGAGAGCTCGTGTGGAGGAGGGAGTTCGATTTCGCGATAGGAATCGGAGGGGGATTGCATCACGCCAAGCCCTCCTACGGGGAGGGATTTTGCATTTACAATGATGTGGCCGTATGCGCTCGCAATCTGCTCGAAAGGCACGGAGCCCGGAGGATCCTCATCCTCGATACGGACGCACATGCCGGAAACGGAACTTGTGAGATCTTCTACGAGGATCCGAGGGTTCTCTTCATAGACCTCCATCAGGATCCCAGAACCCTCTACCCCGGAACGGGATTCGCACACGAGATCGGAAGGGGGGAGGGGGAGGGGTTCACCGTCAACATCCCCATGCCTCCCGGAGCTTCGGATAAAGCGTACGAGTATGTGCTCGACGAGATCTTCCTCCCCCTTGCGGAGCAATTCCGGCCCGAGATCATCATCCGGAACGGAGGATGCGATCCCCACTTCGCCGACGGCCTCACCTATCTCGGAATGACCCTCGAGGGATTCAAGATGATAGGAAGGAAGGTGAGGGAGGCCGCGAGGATCTGCGGCTGCGGGACGGTCGATCTCATAACGAGCGGCTACAACCCGAAGGTGCTCCCCAGAGGGTGGCTCGCCCTCATAAGCGGGCTTACGGGGGTTGAGATCGAACTTGAGGATCTCCCCCGTCCCGGCTGGCTCTCTCCGGAGAGGGGACTTGAGGAGACGCGGAAGGTCGTCGAGGAGGTCAAAAGGCATCTGCGCCCCTTCTGGAATGTATAATCCCTTAAAAGGGCTATGTCCTTCGTCCACCTGCACGTTCACACCGATTACAGCCTCCTCGACGGGTTCTGCCGGATCCCGAAGCTCCTCGATAAGGTCGGGGAGCTCGGCATGCCGGCGATCGCCATCACCGATCACGGAAATCTATACGGAATACTCGAGTTCTACTTCGAGGCCAAGGAGAGGGGGATAAAGCCCATCTTGGGATGCGAGCTCTATTTCGCCCCTCAGGGGAGGAGCTCCCGCTCCGCGCAGGACAGAACCCCTTCGCACCTCGTGGTTCTCGCCAAGAACGAGAAGGGCTACAGGAACTTGCTGAAGCTGTGCACCAGAGCTCATCTTGAGGGCTTTTACTACAAGCCCCGCGTGGACAAGGAGCTCCTTGCGGAATATCACGAGGGCCTCATCGTCCTCTCCGGCTGCATCTCGGGCCACATCCCCCGCCTCATCAGAGAGGGGAGGGTGGAGGAGGCGGGGAGGGAGGCCCTCTGGTACAAGGAGGTCTTCGGGGAGGATTTCTACCTCGAGCTTCAATGGCACGATAACATCCCCGAGCTTCCCCGAGTAAATGAAGAGCTTGTAAATCTCGCCAAGAAGCTCCAGATCCCCCTCGTCGCCACCAACGATATTCACTATGTGGAGAGGGAGGACGCCCGCTTTCAAGATATCCTCCTCTGCATTCAAACCAACGCTCAAGTTTCCGACAGAGATCGCCTTCGGATGCCCGACGATTCCTTCTACCTCAAAACCCCCGAGGAGATGAGAGCGCTCTTCCCCGATCTCCCCGAAGCTCTGGCCAACACCTTGGAGATCGCCGAGAAGTGCGAGCTCGAGCTCTCCTTCGGGGAGCCCCATCTCCCCAAGCCCGACATCCCCCCCGGAAGGAGCTCGGATGAGCACCTGGCGGAGCTCGCCCGAGAGGGCCTTCGAAGGAGGTACGGAGATCCTCCCCCCAGGGAGGCTTCGGAGAGATTGGAATACGAGCTTGAGGTGATCAGGGAGACCAAATTCGCCGATTACTTCCTCGTGGTGAGGGATATAACCGCTTGGGCGAGATCAAGAGGCATTTACTACGGGGTGAGGGGGAGCGGAGCTTCGAGCATCGTCCTCTACTGCCTTGAGGTCACCGATGTCGATCCTCTCGCCTACGGCCTCCTCTTCGAGCGCTTCCTCAATCCGGAGCGGAAGGAGATGCCCGATGTGGATTTGGATTTCGAAGACGAGCGGCGCGAGGAGGTCCTCAATTACGTGGCTTCGAAGTACGGAACCGACAGGGTGGCTCATATCATCACCTTCGGCACGATGGGGGCGAGGGCTGCGGTTCGAGATGTGGGAAGAGCTTTGGGGATTCCCCAAAGCTTTGTGGATCGGGTCGCCCGCCTCATTCCCCCCCTCACTCCCACCATAAAGGAGGCCTTGGAGGAGAGCCCGGAGCTCGCCTCCCTCCGCTCCCAAGATGAGGAGATAAGGAATCTCCTCGATACGGCTCAGAAGCTGGAGGGGGTTCCCCGCCACGCCTCCACTCACGCCGCCGGAATCGTGATCTCGGAAAGGCCTCTTGTGGAATTCGTTCCGCTTCAGCGCTCGACCGAAGGGGGCTCCCTCCTCACAACTCAGTTCGCGATGGACGATATAGCGAGAGTGGGCCTTCTGAAGCTTGATCTTCTGGGGCTTGCGAACCTCACCCTCATCAAGAAGGCGAAGGAGCTTGTAGCTCGGACGAAAAATGTGGATGTGGATCCGGAGCGCCTCCCTCTGGACGATCCGAAGACCTTCGATCTCCTCTCCTCCGGAGATACGGTGGGGGTGTTTCAGCTCGAGGGAGCGGGGATGAGGCATTTCATAAAGGAATTGAAGCCCCGCTCCATAAAGGAGCTCGCCGCCGCGATAGCTCTCTACCGCCCGGGGCCCAAACAGCACATCCCCCGATTCATTCGCGTAAAGCAGGGGCTCGAGCCTCCTTCCTACCCTCATCCGGATCTCGCTCCCATCCTCGAGGAGACCTGCGGGGTTATCGTCTATCAGGAGCAGGTGCTCGAGATCTTCCGGAAGTTCGCCGGCTACTCTCTGGGGGAGGCGGATGTCGTCCGCAAGGCCATAGGGAAGAAGATCCCCGAGCTGCTCGAGGAGGAGAGGAGCAGGTTCGTCGAGCGCGCGGTTCAGAGAGGGTATTCCCGCAGGGATGCCGAGGAGATCTTCAGATTGATAGAGCCCTTCGCCGGATACGCTTTCAACAAAGCTCACGCCGTAAGCTATGCCATGCTCGCTTACAAAACCGCTTATCTCAAAGCTCATTACCCCGTTGAGTTCCTCGCCGCCCTCCTCAACACCTACAAGGACAAGCTGCAGAAGGTGGGGACGGCGATAGCGGAATGCCAGAGGCTCGGGATCAAAGTCCTCCCCCCCGATATAAGGCGAAGCGAGGCGGATTTCACCATAGAGCGACTTCAAAGCGGGGATCTCGCCATAAGGTACGGGCTTGCGGCCATAAAGCATGTGGGCGCCGCCGCGATAAAGCCGGTTCTCGAAGCAAGAAAAAGGGGGGATTTCCGAACGCTTGAGGATCTCTGCCTGCGTGGGGAGCTTCAAAAGCTCGGCCGCCGCGCTCTCGAAAGCCTCATAAAGGCGGGGGCTCTGGATTGCTTCGGGGATAGAAAGGCTCTGCTTGAAGCTCTGGATCGAATTCTGAAGCTCTCTCAAGCGGGAAGGGGGCTGCGGGAGCAGCCCTCCATGTTCGATGCCCCCTCCATCTCCATCGACCTCCCCCCCGCCGAAACCTCGCAGCAGGAGAAGTTCGATTGGGAGAGGGAGCTTCTGGGGGCTCCTCTCACCGAAAGCCCGCTGAGCTCGGCGGCCAAGGAGGCCACGGCTTTCTGCGGTCAGATAGATGAGGAGATGGAGGGGCAGAAGGTGAGGCTTGTGGGGATGATCTCCTCCCCGAGAAAGCTTTCCACCCGAGCGGGAAGGCCTTTCGCGAGCGCGGTTCTTGAGGATCTCAGCGGAAGAGTTCGAATTCTCGCTTGGCCCGATGTGTACGAGCGCACCGCGGATCTCTGGTCGGAGGGAAATCTCGTGATCATCGAAGGGGAGGTGAGAGCAAAGGGAGCCGAGATCGAGGTGATCTGCAGGGATATCCTCCCCTACAGGGAGGAGCCTCGCATCCCCTCCTCAATTGAGATCTCCCTTCGCCCCTCCGGCGATCCCGAAGCCGACAAAAACAAATTGCGGGAGATCTTCGCTCTGGCCGAGGGATTTCAAGGCGAAAGCCCCCTTTACCTCAAGATCGCCGAAGATGAGAGGATCATAAAGCTTGAGCTTCCCCACAAGGTGCGATGGTGCAGGGAGCTTGAGGAGAGGCTTGCGGAGCTTGTCGGGAGGGGGAATCTGGAACTTGCCTTTTGAGCTCAGGGAGGAGGCTGCTGGGCTTTCGAGATGATCTCCGAGATGATCTCCCTGCGCTCCCTGTCGCTGAACTGAGGATCGTGAAGGATATCCCTCGCTCCGAAGCGCCTGTCGAAGATGTAAATTCCGGCGTTCTTGAGCTGAACGGCGGCGAAGATCTTCCTGCGAACCGGAGCCGAGCAGAAGCGGCATTTCTCCAAGGGGGGCTCGTTTATGCGCTGGAAGACCTCGAAGCTGTGGCCGTTCTGGCAGATGTACTCGTAAATCGGCATCTCCTCACCTCCTCATTTCTCCTTGGCCCCCTTCTCCCGATATCGGCGCACCGTGAACTTGTAGATCTTCACGGGCTCGTCGGGAGCGATTCCGGCTTTCAGGCGGCATATCTCTATCTGCCTCTCCACCGTATCCACCCCCTCGATATCCGGAAGGAGGAGGCCTCTGCGAAAGCCGCTCTCCACCATTATGCCAAATCTCTTGGGATCGAGCTCCTCCAAGCTCTCCACCGGCTCCAGAGGGGAGAGGATATCGACGCTGTAGGTGAGTTCGGGAAGCTCATCTTCGGTTACGGGCGGGAAGCGGGGGTCTTGAGTCGCCGAGCTTATGGCGTTCTGTATTATCTCCTCGGCTATGTTGCTGCAGGTGGGCTGGAAGGTCCCTATGCATCCCCGAAGCTCCCCCTTCTTGTATATCGAGACGAAAGTCCCCGCTCTGCCCTGAAGCTCGGGGGGAAGATCCGAAGGGGGCTTTATCCTCTTCCGCTCCCTCACGTACTTCTCCACGGCCTCTCTGGCCAAGCGCACGGCCGGATGAACTTCCTCCTCGGGATCGCCCGCGGGGCTTTCGATCTCGAAGGAGGCTACAAGATACCCGACTCCGAAAGGCCCCTCATAGGAGAGGATCTCGGGGCGCACTTTGAAGCCCTCCAGAGCTCCGAGGAGGATGACGAAGGAGCGAAGTCCGCACTCCCCGGCCCTCTCGATGAGATCGGGATCCATCCTCAGGATCTCCTCCACCTTGTAATCCCTCAGGGCTTCGACCAGTTTCTGGTCGAAAACCCTCCCCATGGGATCGTAGCCTGCGGGAGCCGAGGGGGTGAGGCGATGGGAGAGATCTCCGCTCGCCACAACGGCCACCCTCCTCCCCAGCCTCTCGGCGGCTCTGCGCAGGGCCTTTCCGAACTCAAAGTGAACATCCAAGGAGAGCCAGCAGAAGGTGATGGGGACGAGATACACCTCCTTCACCTTCTTCATCAGGTAGTACATGGGCACCATAACCCCGTGATCGAGATCATATCCCTCCTTGCCGATGAACCTTATGGGGATGCCGCTCTTCTGAGCCTCATCGAAGATGAGATCGACGGCCTTCATGTCGTTCTCGAACACGTGATCGACCGAGAAAGCCCCCCACTGCGCGAGGCTTCCCCGCATCCTCCGAGCTTGAGCCACTCCCATCGCATCGAAATAGGAGGTGCCGTGCGGGCTTATCACGAAGAGCGTTTCGGGCTTGTGCTCCGCAAGGCGGGAGGCGAGCTTCTCCAAGGCCTCAATTGTGGCTCTGGTCTTCCTCTCCTCCCCTCTTCCTATTTCGGGAATGATGATGGGAGGATGCGGGACTATGCATCCGAAAACCACTCCCATGGCCTACCTCCTTATGTTCAGATCCGCTCCGCACCCGGCGCATCTGCCGTCTTCGAGGGAGAGGATCTTGATCTCATATCCGAACCTCTGAATGACCAATTTCCCGCATTTAGGGCAGAAGGTGCTCTCGGCGGGATGGCCGGGCAGATTTCCGGTGTAAACGAAATAAAGGCCCTCCTCCTTCCCTATGCGATAAGCTCTCTCCAAAGTCGAGATAGGGGTTGGGGGGAGATGCCGCATGAGATGATGAGGGTAGAAGCGAGTTATATGCCAAGGGGTTTCGGGCCCCAAGCTCTCCCTTATCCACCTCGCTATCCCCCGAAGCTGCTCCTCATCATCATTCATCGTGGGGATCACATTGGTGACGATCTCGACGTGCATCCCCCACTTCCTCTTCGCCCTCTCCGCTATCTCGAGGACCTTGCGCCATCGTGAGACCTTCGCGAGCTCCATGTAGAAGCGATCGGAGAACCCCTTCACATCCAAGGAGAGGGCGTCGAGATAGGGCCCCAGGAGATCCAGAGCCTCCTCGCTCAGAAATCCGTTGGTCACATAAACCGTGTAGAGGCCCTCCTTCTTGGCGAGCTTGGCTCCCTCAAGCGTGTATTCAAACCACACGGTCGGCTCGTTGTAAGTCCAAGCGATCCCCTGGCATCCGTATCTCCGCGCAAGCTCCACCGAAGCCTCAGGGGAGATCCTTATGCCCTCGCCCCGCGGGAGGGTTTGGGAGATGGTCCAGTTCTGGCAGTGGCGGCATCGGAAGTTGCACCCCCAAGTGCCCAAGGAAAAAACGAGCGTTCCGGGATGGAAGTGAAATAAGGGCTTCTTCTCTATGGGATCCGGAGCGATCGATGAGGCGAGCCCGTAAACGAGATCCTCTAAGATCCCATCTCTGTTCCTCCTCACCCCACACACGCCGGCCTTTCCCGGCTTTATCACGCACCTCCACTGGCATACAAGGCATCTCACCGCCCCGCCGGGAAGCTTTTCATAGAGCGCCGCCTCCCGCATTATCCCCCCTTAATCTAATTTACTTGAACCCGATGGGAAAAGCCAAAGGAGATCCTCCCGCGGGGCTTGACATCCGAAGCGCTTCTCTGCGAATTACAAAAGTAGATCTTCCTCCGGCGGGGGGAGAGGGGGTCAGAGGCTCAAAGGGGGGAGGAAA
>CAYRBX010000038.1:0-8528 GCA_964422695.1 uncultured Dehalococcoidia bacterium | reverse complement strand
GTTCAGGGGCATGTCGACGGAACCGGGCGAATTGCGGAGATAAGGAGGGAGGAGGGGGCGGTTCTCATGAGGATCTCCGCCCCTCCCGAGATCATGCGATACGTGGTGGAGAAGGGGTTCATCGCCATCGACGGAGCCAGCATCACGGTGGTCGAGCGAGGAGATGATTCCTTCCTCGTCTCCCTTGTGGCCTACACTCTTGAGCACACCACGCTCGGGAGCAAGAGGGTGGGGGATCTCGTGAACCTCGAAGTCGATATCCTCGCGAAATACGTCGAGAGGCTTCTTGAGGGGAGGGGGAGGCGGGAAGGCATAACCCTCGATTTCCTCGCCGAACACGGCTTCCTTTGATACCTCGATTCTGTTATAAATAAAGGGAAAGGATGAGAAGGGGGGTGTGAGGGGTGCCCATCGCTTCCGTTCCGGAATTGCTGGAGGAATTGAGGAGGGGGAATTTCATCATCCTCGTCGATGATGAGGATAGGGAGAACGAAGGGGATCTCGTGATCGCGGCGGAGAAGGTCACCCCGGAGGCGATCAACTTCATGGCCAAATACGCTCGAGGCCTCATTTGCGTCGCGCTCACCGAGCAGCGGGTGAAGGAGCTCGGCCTCCCCATGATGGCTCCTTACAACACCTCCCTTCACGGAACCGCCTTCACCGTATCCGTTGATGCGAAGTACGGGGTGACGACGGGGATCTCGGCTTACGACAGGGCCACGACGATCAAGGTCCTCATCGATCCGAACACCAAGCCCGATGATCTCGCCATCCCCGGCCATGTCTTCCCCCTCCGGGCCAGAGAGGGAGGGGTTCTGGTTCGAGCCGGCCACACCGAAGCCTCTGTGGATCTCTGCAAGCTCGCAGGCCTCTATCCGGCGGCGGTGATCTGCGAGATCATGAAGGACGACGGGACGATGGCGCGCCTCCCGGATCTCGAGGAATTCGGGCAGAGGTTCGGGATAAAGATAGGGACGATCGCCGATCTCATCGCCTACAGGCGGCGACACGAGAAGCTCGTGGAGAGAGTGGGCGAAGCTCAGCTCCCCACAAGATACGGCAAATTCACCATTTACGGCTACAGGAACAAGATAAACGGAGAGGAGCATGTGGCTCTGGTGATGGGGGAGATCAGGGGAGATGAGCCGGTGCTCGTTCGAGTTCACAGCGAGTGCCTCACGGGAGATGTCTTCAAGAGCTTGAGATGCGATTGCGGACAGCAGCTGGAGATGGCCCTCAAGGCCATCGCGGATGAGGGCAGGGGGGTTTTGCTCTACCTGAGGCAGGAGGGAAGGGGGATAGGCCTCTGCAACAAGATCCGAGCTTACAGCTTTCAGGATAAAGGAGCGGATACCGTGGAGGCGAACAAGATCTTGGGCTTTCCTCCGGATCTTCGCGATTACGGAATAGGAGCGCAAATCCTCGCCGATCTGGGCGTGAGGAAGATGAGAATCCTCACCAACAACCCGAAGAAGGTGATCGGCCTCCGCGGCTACGGGCTTGAGATCGTCGAGACCATACCCATCGTAGCTCCTCCCACCCCCGAGAACATAAATTACCTCAAGGCGAAGAAGGAGAAGCTCGGCCACACGATAGATATCTGACGGGAGGTAAGGGAGTTGGGGCGGCAGTTCGAGGGCTCGCTTCTCGGCGAGGGATTGAGGTTCGGCATCGTCGTCTCCCGCTTCAACGAATTCATAACGACGAGGCTTCTTGAGGGAGCGAAGGACGCATTGAAGCGACATGGGGTGAGAGAGGAGGATGTGGATGTGGCGTGGACTCCGGGAAGCTTTGAGATCCCCCTCGTGGCCAAGAAGATGGCCGAAACCAAGCGCTACAACGCCATCATCTGCCTCGGCGCGATCATCAGAGGGGGGACTCCTCACTTCGAGTACGTCGCCGGAGAGGTGACGCGGGGGATCGGCAGGGCGAGCTTGGAGACGGGCGTTCCCTTCGCCTACGGGATCATAACCGCGGACACGCTCGAGCAGGCGATCGAGAGGGCCGGAACCAAGCTTCGCAACAAGGGATTCGAGGCGGCTCAGACCGCCATAGAGATGGCCAATTTGCTGCGAGCTCTCTCCTCCGAAACTTAAGGAGGGCGGAGATGCCCGCCAACCTCCCGCCTCAATATTTTGAGATAGAAAAGCTGTATCGGAGCGCCAAAACCCCTCAGGAGAAGATCCAGTACCTCCAGGCCATGCTCTCCGTGATGCCCAAGCACAAGGGAACCGACAAGCTCCGAGCCGAATTGAGGCGCAAGATCGCCAAGCTCGAGGAGGAGGCGGAGAGGAAGTCGGGAGGGAGGAGGGGAGGGGGTCTGAGCATAAGGAAGGAGGGGGCCGGACAAGTGGTACTTGTGGGCCTTCCCAATGCGGGGAAGACGAGGCTCGTGAACGCTCTCGCCGGAACCGATTTTCCGGTCGCCGATTATCCCTTCACCACACAAATTCCCACACCGGCGATGATGAAATTCGAGAACATCCAAATTCAGCTCATAGATATGCCTCCGATCACGGGAGAGAACGCGCGTCCCTGGTTTTCCACGCTCCTCCGCTCCGCCGATCTCATGCTCATAGTGCTCGATCTCGGGGAGGATCCCTCGGATCAGATGAAGGTCATCCTCTCCAAGCTCGAGGAGATGAGGATCAAGCCCCTCTGGAGAGGGGGGGATGGGGCGGCCGAGGATATGCTCCTCTTCCATCTCAAAAAAGCTCTCCTCGTGGGGATGAAGGGGGATCTCGAGGAGGCCGAGATCGCCTTGGAGATCTTCGGAGAGGAGTTCGGGAAGGATGCCCCTCTCATTCGGGTGTCGGCGGAGACCGGAGAGGGGATCGAGGAGCTGCGCCGGGCGATCTTCGAGGGATTGGAGATCATTCGCGTTTACACCAAGCGCCCCGGGGAGAAGCCCGATTTCAGCGAGCCGGTGATAGCGAAGAAGGGGAGCACGGTTCAGGAGGTCGCGGAGCTCATCCACAAGGATTTCGGGGAGAAGCTGAAATTCGCCGAAGTGTGGGGCTCGGGCAAATTCGGCGGGCAGCGCGTGGGGCGGGATTACATCCTCCAAGACGGCGATATCGTCGAATTCCACATTTAGATATGAGATCGAATCTGGAGAAGATAGAGAACAGAGAAGCTTCCCTCCTCATAGAGGCGGATCCTCCGGAGCTCGAAGAGGCCAAAAACAAAGTGCTCCGGGAGATCGCCTCCCTCGTTCAGGTTCCCGGATTCAGAAGGGGGAAGGCTCCTCCGGGCCTCGTGGAGCGGTATGTGGGGAGGGAGAGGATACTTCGGGAGGCGGCGGACGAGCTCATCCCCAAGCTCTGCCGAGAGGCTCTTGAGAAGGAGGGGCTTAAGGCCATCGGCCCCCCCTCGGTGGAGATAAAGAGCCTCGAGCCTCTCAAATTCCTGGCCGTGGTTCCCTTGGAGCCTCTGGTGGAGCTCGGAGATTGGAGGAGCATAAGAGTTCCCCCTCCCGAGCCGGTGGAGATACCTCCGGAGGAGGTGGATAAGCAGATCGAGGATCTCCGCCGCCTTCACGCCGAGTGGAGGGCGGTGGAGAGGGAAGCTCGGATGGGGGATCTTGCGGTCTTAGATGTGGAGGGAACGTGCGAGGGAGAGGTCATCGTGAGCCACAGGGAGGAGGAGATCTACCTCTCCCCGGAGGATCCCTATCCCGTTCCGGGCTTCGCGGAGGAGATCGTCGGAATGAGGAAGGGGGAGGAGAGGAGCTTCGAGATCCGAATTCCCGAGGACTTCGAGCGGGCGGAGCTTGCCGGAAAGCTCTGCTCCTTCAAAGTGAAGCTCCTCGAGCTCAAGGAGGAGATCCTCCCCGATCTCGATGAGGATTTCATAAAGAGGGCTTCTCTGAAGCTCTTGGGCGAGGAGGCGTCCTCGCTTGAGGAGCTTCGGGAGAAGCTCGCTCGGGTTTTGAGGGAGAGGAGCGAGGAGAAATTGCGCGATGAGCTCGAGGAGAGGGTGCTCGAAGAGCTTGCGAGGATCTCCAAGGTGGAGTATCCTCCATACCTTCTGGAGATGGAGACGAGAAGGCTTTTGAGGGAGAGGCTGAGCAGGCTTTCGGAGATGGGAGTCGAGCCCGAGTCGTTCTTCGCGGCCGCGGGCAAAACCCCGCAGGAGTATGAGGAGGAGGTTCGGGCCGAAGCGGAGAGGATCCTCCTCCGCTCCCTCCTCCTCTCCCGCCTCTGCGAGGAGGAGAAGATCGAGGTGAGCGATGAGGAGGTGGAGGAGGAGGCCAGGAGGATAGAAGAGGAGGGGGGGAGCCCTCCGGATAAGGAGAGCTTGCGAGATCAGCTGCTCTTCAGGAAGGCCGTGGAGCTTCTCATCCGAACGGCCACATCGGAGAAAGGAGGTGGGGAGCGATGATCTACAAGAATAAGTTCTGGGAGCGCTGGGAGAGGCAGCTCGAGCTCCTTCGCTCTTATTACGCTTCCCTTCCTCAGAACATCATCCCGATGGTTCTGGAGTCGAGCCCTCGAGGGGAGAGGGTTTTCGATATCTTCTCCCTCCTGCTCCGGGAGAGGATAGTCTTCATCGGAACCCCCATCACCGATCAGATAGCCAATTTGATCATCGCGCAGCTCTTGTATCTCGAGAGGGAGGATCCCGATAAGGATATTCATTTATACATCAACTCCCCGGGAGGGGTGATCAGCGCGGGGCTTGCGATTTACGACACCATGCAGCTCATTCGCTGTGATGTCTCCACGATATGTGTGGGGCTTGCGGCGAGCATGGCGACGGTGCTCTTGTGCGCGGGCACGAAGGGGAAGCGATATGCTCTTCCCAACGCCACCATTCACATGCATCAGCCCGTCGGAGGAGCTCAGGGGCAGGCGGCCGATATAGAGATCGCGGCGAGGGAGATCATCCGATTGCAGAAGAAGATCCGAACTATCATCGCCAAGCACACCGGACAGCCTTATGAGAGGGTGGCTCAGGATACGGATCGCGATTTCTACCTCACTCCTGAACAAGCTCTGGAGTACGGGATTATCGATGAGATCCTGACGGGACCCGAGAAGAAGAGGGTTTAAGGCATTTTCTCCTCCACGCTTCTCACCTTCTCCTCCATGGTCTGAGGCTTATCGCGCCTCTCATCTATCTTCATCACGGTCACAACTCTCCTCACATCCTCTTCGAAGATCGCTTCGTGCATCTTCCGGACGAGATGCAAGATCTCCTCAAGCTCTCCCTCGAGAATCGTTCCCATGGGGTTTATCTCGAATTTTACCTTCGCCTCCGGGCTTTGCTTTAAGACCCGAATGGCTTTCGCTATATAACGGCTCAGCGAAGGGCTTCCGGTCCCTACGGGAATTATGCTCACCTCCACGATCGCCATTTCCCGCCTCCCGAAAGCCTTTTGGTTTAATCTTACCTTAAGGAGGTGTTGAGATGTACGAGGTCAGGATCATCTCAATTGAGGAGAGAGATGAGCTTCTGGAGCGATATGGGGAGAGGGTGCTCTTTCAGAGAAAGGCCGATATAAACGGGGTATGCATAAAGCTGCTCACGGACAACAAGGCCTTCAAGGAGATGTGGGAGGACAACTTCCGGTTCATGAGCGAGGATGTGCGCCCTCACGGAAGGGTCTTCGCTCTGGAGAGGGAGGGCGAATTTGAGGTTCTCTACGAGCCCCTCTCCAAAACCGCCATCTTATTCAATTGCGATTATTACGGATGGGTGAAATCCGTCGCGCTGGCCGTAGCCGGGGATTTCTTCGAGGATTGCCATTCGGCCAAGCGCAGGTTCTCGGTTCACGGAGCGGCGCTGGATTTCGGAGGAGTGGGGGTTACGATCATAGGCCCTCCCGGAACCGGAAAGACGACGCTCTCCATGGGCCTTCTCCTCAGCGAGAGGAGGGCGAGGCTTGTCTCCGATGATTGGTACTTCGTCTTCCCGGTGGGGGAGTTCTTCGAGGCATCGGCCTCCGAGAAGGAATGCTACATAAGGGGAGATGTGGGCGAGATATGGCCCGAGTTCAGATCCCTCATTCGAGGAATTCCCCTCGATCGGAGGGGGAGGGCCGTGGCCGATATCTCAAAGCTCATCGGAGGGAGGGTGATAAGGCAGACGACGATTCGAGGCGCCGTGCTCCTCGCCCGGGATCCCTCCCTTCCTCCCGGCCTGCGGGATTTGAGCTTGAGCGAGGCGATGGAGTATCTTGCGGCGCATGATTTCTGCAATCCGCATCAGCTGGTGCGCGATGCGAGAAAACGGAAGCTGAGGGAGGAATTCTTCAGGAAATTCCTGAGCAAACTCGAGATCAAGCTCCTCAACACGACCTCCTCTCCTTCGGAGTCGCTCGAGTCCGCGAGGGAGTTCATCAGAAAGCTCGCTTAAACCTCCAGCTCCAAGACCTCGTACTCCACCCCCTCCTCTTCGAGGCGGCGGAGGAAGGAGGAGAGCTCGTTTTCGGCGCAGAGGAGGTAGAAGGTGAGGCCGCAGTGAGCCGCCTCGATAGCGGCCTCCTTCACGCCGTAGAGGTATTGGGGCTCGACGCCTATCTTTCGAAGGCCGGCCAGAGCCTCAAGGCCGATAACTCCTATCGGGGATTTCCCCTCGATCTCCCGGCGGAGCCTTTCAAGATCGAGCTTCCTCGAACCTCCTCTCTCTATTCCGGGAACCTTGAAGATCCGCACCTTTCCCGGCTTCAGATCCACCATGCCGTCTATCTCCGACACCCCCACATCCTCTCCGGGCTCGGCATCGCAAATGGTCTTAGCTCTGGCCCCCTCCCCCTCCTTGCAGGCGAAGAGCAGGCCGTCTTTCATCCGAAGCCGCACTTCCTCCCCCTTCTTCAAGGGGGCATCCGCCACGGCGGCGCACACCATCATCGCGTTCACGATCTTCTCGACGAAGGAGGTGTATTCCCTGAGCTCCTGAACCCTCTTTATGATGAAATCCACCCCCTCCTTGGTCACCCGGTATTTGGATCTTCCGGAGGTGGTGATGAACCCCTCCTCTATGAGCTCTTTGATGTGCTCCGAAACGGCCTGAGGCGTTATCCCGAGCTTCTCGGCTATGGTTCGCTGATGAATGAAGGGCTGATTGGCCACGATCTCCACCAGTATTCGGAATTTGGTCGCTATGTTCCTCAGGGAGCCGACCTTCTGCCCCATTCGCCGATCCCCTCTCTGAGAATAATAAAAAGCCCGGCGGGAGGGATCTCCCTCCCGCCGGGAAGAGAGCTACCGCATTTGGGAGAGCTCTTACTCCTTGAAGCCGTACTCCTTCCAGTTCTTCTCAACTTTCTCCTGAACCTCCTTGGGGTAGATGAACTTGAATCCGGCTCTCGGAGGAACCTCAATTCTGGGATCCCACCAGAGAGGCCAAGTGCAATCGTACACAGCTTTGGTTCCCCTGCTCCACACCCTCTCCTCGAAGTCGAGGAAGGGGATCAGGGGGTTGCTGGTCTCATCATGCCTTATCTGAATCCTCTTGGGGTGGCAGCAGTTGGCGAAATCGTGAATCACCTCCGCTATGTTGAAGGGATCGCACTCAGGGCCGACGATGATGAGGTGATGCACGTACATGTGAGGTCCTCTCGTTCCGAAGACTATATCGGCCACCTGACTTGCGATGTTGGCGTAGGGAATGCGCTCGAGCCCCACAATGCACATCTGGCCGCACCCCTCGGGGATCCAGTTCACTCCTCTCACCGGAATGCCCTCTCTCTTGAGCGCCCTCCTCACTCTGACCGCAAATCCTATAGCCCAGATGATATCGCAATCATCAACGGGAAGGCCCATATTGGAAATGCCCACGATGGCGTTGTTCCGGTAGGTGATGCACTTCACCCTGAAGACGTTCCTCGGCATCCTGGGGGAGGTTCTGAATCCCGTGTACTCCCCGAAGGGCCCCTCCTCGACGGTGAGGCCCGGAACGACCTCACCCTCGATCACAACCTCGGCTTCGGCGGGAACCTCAAGGGGAACGGTCTTGCACCTCACAAGCTTGTAGGGCTCCCCGAGCAGAGCCCCCGCCATCTCCGGCTCCGACACCTCAACGCCGAAGGAAGTGGCCGACACGATGGCTCCTATGGGTCCGGGCGTAAGGACGAGAGCGAAGGGCATTCCCTCTCCCTTGGGGGCGTATTTCTCGTAGAGTATCCTTCCCACATCCTGATAGGGGAGGACGAGCCCTCCGAGGTGCCTCTCATCATGTATCATCCTTCGATACATCCCCCAGTTCACCCATCCGGTGTCGGGATCCTTCTCGACCTCAAGGCAGTAAGTTCCGAGATACCTTCCTCCATCTCCCCAGTGAACCATGGGGGCGGGGAGCATGAAGAGATCCACATCCTTCTCCTCGATCACATTCTCCTGACAGGGGGCTTCGCTTACGATCTCCGGCTTTATCGGATGCTCGGTCCTCCTCTCGAACTCATCTTGAATCTCGGGAACGGGAGTGTCGGGATCGAGACCCAGAGCTATGGCGTATCTCCTGTAGCTCGCGAGGAAGTTCCCTCCGAGCCTCCATCCGGGGTAATCCTTCACGTTCTCCATGAG
>CAYRBX010000037.1:0-8965 GCA_964422695.1 uncultured Dehalococcoidia bacterium | reverse complement strand
GGGAGGGAGAGGGCCGAAGGAGAGGAGATACCGGTGCAGCTCTTCCTCTTTCGCGAAGCCGAAACCCCGCCTTCTCATGAGGAGTTGAAGAAGAAGCTCTGCGAGATAGGCCGTATTTTGGGAAAGCATGTCGAAGAGGAATATGAGGGTTACGATGTGATATGGAAGGAAAGCGAGCTCTCCCCCAGAATAAGTCATGTATTCGAAGTTCAATGTAGGGGGAAGCTCGAAAGCGCTTTAACCCGCCTCAAACACGCTTATGATATTCAGAGATCCAAGCCTTTTCTCGTCGTTGCGGATGAAAAAGATGCGCAAAAAGCGAGAAAATACCTCGAACCTCTTCTTTCGGGATCTTTTCACGAAATCGGCAAGGTCACAACGATCTTAAGCCCTGCGGAGCTTGATCGCCTTTACAGAGCTTTGAATTCCGTAAGAGATCTCCTGGAGAAGCTCCTCACAGAATGAAGGAAGAAAAGAGCGCTCTCAGAGGCCGTTTTGAAGCGGGATTAGCTCCTGAAGCCGAGAAATTCATCGCCTCGATTTCATTTGATAAAAGGCTTTTCAGAGAGGATATTCTCGGATCCATAGCGCACGCCAAAATGCTCCAGAAGCTCGGCATTCTCTCCCCTCAAGAAGCAGATCTTATAATTCAAGGCCTCTCTTCAATTCAAGAGGAAATCGAAAGAGGGGAATTTGTTTTTCGCGAGGATTTGGAAGATATTCACATGAATATCGAGGCGAGATTGTATGAGAAAATAGGGGAAATAGCGGGAAAGCTTCACACAGCTCGATCTCGCAATGATCAAATCGCTCTGGATATGCGGCTCTTCGTAAAAAGAGCGATAAAGGAAATTCAGAAAGCTATAAGAGAGCTTCAAAAATCCCTTTTGGAGCTCGCCGAGAGAAATATGGAAGTGATAATGCCCGGCTTTACACATCTTCAACATGCGCAACCGGTTCTCTTCGCTCATTACCTTCTTGCTTACTTTGAGATGCTGCAACGCGATAAGGAGAGATTTGAAGATGCTTTTAGGAGAACAGATGTGCTTCCTCTCGGAAGCGGGGCGCTAGCTGGAGTTTCCTTCCCTGTTGATAGGGAATTTTTAGCTCAAATTCTGGGATTCTCTCGCATCTCTCGGAATAGCATAGATGCGGTTTCGGATCGCGATTTCATTATAGAATTTCAATCCGCCTCCGCCATAACGATAATGCATCTCTCTCGACTCGCCGAAGAGCTCGTCCTCTGGAGTTCTCCGGAATTCGGCTTTGTGGAGATCGATGACGCTTATGCCGCCGGATCGAGCATAATGCCTCAGAAGAAAAATCCCGATGTGGCCGAACTTGTAAGAGCCAAATCGGGAAGGATTTTCGGGAACCTCTTGGGGATTCTCACCGTAATGAAAGGCCTTCCTCTTTCTTACAACAGAGATCTTCAAGAAGATAAAGAAGGGCTTTTTGATACTTTCGACAATTTACTTCTTGCGCTCAAAGTTATGAGGGGGATAGTTCAAACTTTGAAGGTAAACAAGGAGAAAATGGAAGAGGTGCTGAGAAGAGATAGCTTCATCTTAGCGACCGATATTGCGGATTACCTCGTAAGAAAAGGAGTTCCTTTCCGCGAGGCCCATCAAATCACGGCCGAGATCGTGAGATATGCTCTGAAAGAGGGAAAGGATCTCCTTTCCCTCTCTCTCGATGAATATAAGAGGTTTTCGGAGCGCTTTGAGGAGGATGTTTTGAAGCTCGATTTCCGAACTTCCGCGGCTTTGAGAGATGTTGCGGGGGGAACCGCTCCGGGAAGGGTTGAGGAAGCTTTGGAGGAGGCTTGGAGGATTCTGAGAGAGGAGGAAGGAGGTGGAGGTTAAGATCGCCCCTTCGATCCTCTCGGCGGATTTCGCATGTTTGGGAAGGCAGGTGAGGGAGGCTGCTGAGGGAGGGGCCGATTGGATTCATATCGATGTGATGGACGGGCATTTCGTCCCTCCCATCACCATAGGAGCTCTGGTGGTCGAGAGGATTCGCCCTTACGCCTCCATTCCCTTTGATGTTCATCTCATGGTGGAGGAGCCGGAAAGGCATGTGGAGGATTTCGCCAAGGCCGGAGCGGATATCATTACCGTGCACCTTGAAGCCTCCCTCCACCTTCATCGCGCGATCATGCGGATAAAAGAGCTGGGGAAGAGGGCGGGAGTCGCCCTCAACCCCTCGACTCCCGCCTCTCTGATCGAGGAGATCCTGCCGGCGGTGGATCTCGTTCTCGTCATGACGGTGAATCCGGGTTATGCCGGGCAGCGATTCATCGCGGAGATGGAGGGGAAGATAAGGAAGGTGCGCCGCATGCTCGACGAGCGGGGGTTGAGAGCGGAGCTCGAAGTAGATGGAGGGATAACGCCGGAGACGGCTCCGATAGCGGTTCGCTCCGGAGCTACGGTTCTCGTGGCGGGAGCGGCCGTTTTCGCTTCGGGAAGGCCTATCGCCGAAGCCATCTCCGCTTTGAGGAAGAGCATCGAAAGGAGGGGATATGGAGACGCTCCTTGTGGAGAAGAAGGATAAGGTGGCCAAAGTCACGATCAACAGGCCGGAGCAGAGGAATGCTCTCGATTACGAGACGCATTTGAAGCTCATCTCCCTATTTCGCGGCTTCGAGGACGATGAGGAGGTCGATCTCGTGATCCTCACGGGAGCGGGGAGGGCGTTCTGTGCCGGGGCCGATGTCTCCATCTTCAAGATGATCACCGACGCCCGGAGGGCGATGAGGAGGATAGATCATGTGGAGGAGCTCGCCAGAGCTATAGAGGAGCTGAGCAAGCCGGTGATCGCCAGGGTGAACGGCCCCGCTCTGGGCTTGGGGTTCCTCCTCGTTATGGCGAGCGATTTCGCCATCGCCTCCGAGGACTCCATTTTGGGGTGGCCCGTCATCTCCGTGGGCATCGCGGGGGGCGCGGCTCGATTGGCTCACATCCTCGGCGAGAAGAAGCTCAAGGAGCTCATCCTCTTGGGGAAGGTGATAGGAGCCAAGGAGGCCGAAGCTCTGGGCCTTGTGACCAGAGCGGTTCCCCCCGAGGAGCTCGATGCCGAAGTGGAAAAAGTGATCTCAGAGCTCAGGAAGAAGAGCCCCATAGCCTTGAGGCTGACCAAGAGGGCGATCAATGCGGCTTACAGGGAGCGGGAATCGGGAGGCCTCCTCTTCGATACGGCGATCCAAACGATCTCCCTGCTCACCGAGGATGTGAGGGAGGGAGTGGAGGCTTTTCTCGAAAAGAGGGAGCCTCGATGGAAGGGGAGATGATCTGATATCATAAAAACTCATGAGGTTCCTCAGCCCGAATCCCCTGAGGGCTGAGGGCCTCGCTTCCTTTTTCGGATCATCGCCCGTCGGGGGATCTCATGGCTTTCAAAGCGAAACTTGAAGGGGTGGTGAGTTATGATGTGGGAGATCTTCTTTCCCGCGTTCTTGGGCGGAGGAGCTCTGGGCTTCTTCCTGCCGCGGCTTCTCTTAAAGCGCAAGTATCGCCTCCTTCAGAAAGAGGCGCAGCGGATAATAGAGGAGGCGCAGGCCGAGAGGAGGGAGATACTCCTTCAGGCCAAAGAGGAGGCGATGAGGATGAAATCCCAAGCGGAAGCCGAGCTTCGCGAGGCGCGCGCCAATTTGGCTCGGCAGCAACAGCGCTTGGATCAGAGGCTGGAGAGCTTGGATCGGAAATTTCAAGCTCTGGAGGCGAGGGAGCAGAGATTGAGGCAGAGGGAGAGGGAGGTAGAGGAGCTGCGGGAGGAGGTGGAGAGGATAAAGGAGGAGCAAGTTCGGCGCTTGGAGCAGATCTCGGGCCTCACGGCGGCCGAAGCCAAGGAATTGCTCCTCAAGGAGGTGGAGGATGAGGTGAGGCTCATCTTCAATGAGAGGATAAAGCAGATCGAAGCCGAGGCGAGGGAGCAGGCCATGCAGAGGAGCAGGGATATCCTGCTCTCCGCCATTCAGCGATGCGCGGTGGATGTGGTCTCCGAGAGCACCGTGACCGTAATCCCCCTTCCCAATGATGAGATGAAGGGAAGGCTTATAGGAAGGGAGGGGAGGAATATAAGGGCTTTGGAGAGCGCCACCGGAGTGGATATCATCATCGACGATACTCCCGAGGTGGTGAGCATCTCCTGCTTTGATCCCCTTCGCCGCGAGATCGCCAGAATAGCCATAGAGAAGCTGATACAAGACGGCAGGATTCATCCCGCTCGCATTGAGGAGATGGTGGAGAAGGCGAAAGCCGAAGTGGAGGCGGATATAATCGCCGCCGGGGAGAGAGCTCTCGAGGAAGTGGGGGTGAGCGGCATTCATCCCGAGCTTGTGAGATTGCTGGGGAGGCTCAAATATCGCACAAGTTACGCTCAAAACGTCCTCAAGCACAGCATAGAGGTGGCCATCATCGCCGGGCTTCTCGCGGGGGAGATCGGAGCCGATGTGGATGTATGCAAGAAAGCCGGATTGCTTCACGATATAGGGAAAGCTCTCGATCATGAAGTTCAGGGAACGCACGCTAAGATCGGAGCCGATCTCGTTCGGAGATTCGGAGGCTCTCCGAAGGTGGTTCACGCCATCGCCGCTCACCACGGGGAGGTCGAGCCGGTGACCGCTGAGGATTTCATCGTCGCCACCGCCGATGCGATCTCGAGCTCCCGGCCCGGAGCGAGAAGGGAGTCGGTGGAGCAGTATCTCAAGAGGGTGGAGGCTCTGGAGAAGATCGCCGCAAGCTTCCCCAATGTCGAGAAGGCCTTCGCCATTCAAGCCGGAAGGGAAGTGAGGGTGCTCGTGAAATCCCATATGGTGGATGATCTCGGCGTGTTGCGCCTCGCTCGGGATATCGCGAGGAAGATTGAGGAAACTCTGGAATATCCCGGGCAGATCAAAGTGACGGTGATAAGGGAGGTGAGGGTGGAGGAGTATGCCAGATAGGCCTTTGAGAGTGCTCTTCATCGGGGATATCATCGGCAGGCCGGGGCGTCGTGCGGTGAGAAAGCTCCTGCCGGAGCTCCGCCGCCGATACGATCTCGATCTCGTGATCGCCAACGGGGAGAACGCCGCCGGAGGAATAGGCCTCACTCCTGCGGTGGCCGAAGAGCTATTTCAAGCCGGCGTCGATATCCTCACCTCGGGAAATCACATCTGGCGATACAAGGAGATCATACCTTATCTTGAGGGGGAGCGCCCCATCCTCCGCCCTCTCAACTACCCCCCGGGAGTTCCGGGAAGGGGATTTATCATCTTGAATGATGTCGTTGCGGTCAACCTCATCGGCCGCATCTTCATGGAGCCGGTGGATTGCCCCTTTCGAGCTATGGATGAGCTCCTCAAGAAATTAAGTGCGGAGGGCGGAAATCGCAAGATCATCATCGTCGATTTTCACGGGGAGGCCACATCCGAAAAGGGAGCGCTCGCAAGATATTTAGATGGGAGGGTGAGCGCCGTTTTGGGAACACATACTCATGTGGGAACCATCGACGCGCAAATTCTTCCCAAGGGGACCGCTTTCGTCACCGATGTGGGAATGGTGGGGCCGAAGGAATCGGTTATCGGAGATGATGTGGCTACGGTGATCAGAGGATTTCTTCACAGGATCCCCGTCAAAATGACCGTGGGAAAAGGAGATGTGATCTTCAATTCCGTTCTCTTGGAGATAGATCCGGAAACCGGAAAGGCGAAGAGCATTTCAAGACTCGATTTGGAGGTAAAGGAAGATGAAAGTTGATCTTCATATTCATACCACGGCATCCGACGGCTCCCTCTCCCCCGAGGAGATAGTGAGAAGAGCGGCGGCGCTCGGAATAAAGATCATCGGTATAACCGATCATGAGAGCGTGGATGGAATAGATCCGGCGCTTCTGGAAGCTCAAAAATACGATGTGGAGGTGATACCGGGAATAGAATTCGGAGCCGATGTGGAGGAAGAGGAGATACATATTCTGGGATATTACATAAATCATCGGGATCCATGGCTTAGGGAATTGCTTCGAGATCTCCAAATACAGAGAAGAGAGCGAGGATATAAGATCTTGAAGAAATTGGAGGAATTTCAGATCTTCCTTGATTGGAAGAGAGTTCAGGAGATAGCGGGGGGAGCTTCTATAGGAAGACCTCATATCGCCAGAGCCATGCTGGAGAAAGGCTACATCTCAAGCCTTCAAGAGGCTTTCGATAAATTTTTGGGCAAAGGATGTCCCGCTTATGTGGAGCGAAAGAGGGTCTCTCCCGAAGAAGCAGTTGTCATCATCAGAGAGGCTGGCGGCATTCCGGTGCTCGCTCATCCCGCCGGAATTAAGGATTTGAGAGGCCTTGTTCGGAAGCTGAAGGAGCGAGGGCTTCTGGGTCTTGAGGTTTATTACGATCGCTATCCTCCGGAAGTCGTAATGGAGCTTGCGGAAATAGCTCAAGAGCACAATCTCCTCATGACCGGAGGAAGCGATTTCCACGGACTTGAGGGGAAGGATAAGTGCGGAATGGGCGAGGTGGAGATCCCTCCCGAAGCGGTGGAGGAGTTTCTGAATTTCGCGACTCTTCGCGGGTTTGCGGGGCGATGAGGGAAAGAGGGAAGGTGGGAGCTGTCGTCGCGGCCGCCGGAGAATGCCGGCGGATGAAAGGAGTGGATAAGATCTTCTTCGAAATTCTCGGAAGGCCTCTCATCGCATGGACTATCGAAGCTTTTGAGAGCTCTCCTCTCGTAGATGAGATCGTTCTCGTTCTTCATTCGAAAAATTTGGAGAGAGGAAGGAAGCTCTTGGAAGAGGAGAAATGGAAGAAGGTCAAAGCCATATGTCCGGGGGGACCGCGACGACAGGATTCGGTGAGAGAAGGGCTTGAAAGGCTGCGAGATTGCCGGTGGGTTTTAATTCATGATGGAGCGCGTCCTTGCATCACACAAGATCTCATCGAGAGGGGATTAAAGGAGGCGGAGAAAACCGGAGCCGCCGTTCCCGGATTGCCGGCGATGGAAACCGTGAAGCTCATTGATATCGAAAAGATGAAAATCGAACGAACTCTTCGAAGAGATCAGATCTGGCTTGTGCAAACCCCTCAGATCTTCTCTTACGAGCTTCTCATGCGAGCAGAGCGAGAGATCGAAGAGGAAGTCACCGATGAAGCTTCTCTTGTGGAGAGATTGGGAGTTGAAGTTAAGATATTCCCCGGTTCTCGCGATAACATAAAGGTCACATTTCCCGAAGATCTCGAGATCGCAGAGCTCATCCTATCTAGGAGAGCTGCAAAATGCGCTTCCGTATCGGAATAGGATACGATGTACATCCTCTCGTTCCCGGAAGGAATCTCATTTTAGGAGGAGTGGAAGTGCCTTTCGATAAAGGTCTTGAAGGATGGAGCGATGCCGATGTCCTCATTCATGCCGTGATAGATGCCCTTTTGGGAGCGGCGGGCCTCGGAGATATAGGACTCCTCTTCCCTCCCGGCGATCCCAAATTCAAAGATATTTCGAGCATTAAATTGCTTGAAGAAGTGGGGAAAAAGGTGAGAAGCGCCGGATTCGAGATAATCAATATCGATGCAACAATTATAGCCGAAGCCCCAAAACTCTCATCTTATTTCGATCGGATGAGAGAAAATATAGCTTCGGCTCTCTCCATAAGGAAGAAGGATATTAATGTAAAAGCCAAAACCAGCGAGAAATTGGGGTTTTTGGGAAGAGGAGAGGGGATAGCTGCTTATGCGGTAGGCCTTCTGGAGGAAATATGCTGAGAATTTACAATACTCTTACAAAACAAAAAGAGGAATTTCATGCCGGAAGCACGGTGAAAATGTATGTATGCGGGGTGACCCCTTATGATGCTTGTCATATAGGTCATGCGATGAGCTATATCGTTTTTGATGTCATTCGACGCTATCTTGAATTTCGAGGTTACAAAGTGAAACATATTCAGAATTTCACCGATATCGATGATAAGATAATCGCACGAGCTCGAGAATTGGGAATCTCGCCATTTGAGCTCGCCGCAAGATATATAGATCAGTATTTTGAGGATATGGATGCATTGAATGTGAAAAGAGCCGATTATTATCCAAAGGTAACACAGGAAATTCCCGAAATCATAGAAGTTATAAAAGGGCTTCTCGCGAAAGGTCATGCTTACGAGAGGGATGGAAATGTTTACTTCAGGGTGAGGAGCTTTCCGGAATACGGAAAGCTGAGCGGGCGAGATCCCTCTCAACTTCTCGCCGGAGCGAGAATTGAGATCGATCCCTTAAAGGAAGATCCTCTTGATTTCGCCTTATGGAAGAGAGCGAAGCCGGGGGAGCCCTTCTGGGAGAGCCCTTGGGGGAAGGGAAGGCCGGGATGGCATATAGAGTGCAGCGCGATGGCCTTAAAGTACCTTGGGGAGACGCTGGATATTCACGGCGGCGGGAGGGATCTCATCTTCCCTCATCACGAAAATGAGATCGCGCAATCCGAGGCGTTCACCGGCGTGAAGCCCTTCGCGCGCTTCTGGATTCACAACGAGCTCGTTCAGCTGGGGCAAGTTAAGATGAGCAAATCGACGGGAAAGCTCGTCACCATAAGGGAGGCGCTCTCCAAATTCAGTCCGGAAGCGATCCGCCTCTTCCTTCTGAGCTCTCATTACCAAACCCCCATCGCTTACTCCGAGGAGGGGATACGAGCTGCGGAGAGAGCTGTGGAGCGGCTTCGCCTCTCGATACTCGAGGGGCCGGGAAGCGAAGGGGGAGCGGAGCTCGATCCCTCTCCCTTCCGAGAGCGATTTATCGCGGCGATGGACGATAATTTCAATACGCCCAAGGCCATAGCCGCTCTGTTCGATCTCTCTCACGAGATAAATCGAGCTCGAAGGGGAGGAGCTAATGTGAGGAGGGCCGTGCAAACGCTCATCGAGCTCTCCGGAGTTCTCGGAATAAAGCTTGAGGAGGAGAGGAAGATCTCCGGAGATATCATCCCCTTCATCGAGCTTCTGGTGTGGG
>CAYRBX010000036.1:5794-8997 GCA_964422695.1 uncultured Dehalococcoidia bacterium | reverse complement strand
CCCCAGAGGGGACTGCGACTATTTCCAGAAGTAACCAAAGTTGCCAAAATCACACTTGTCGGAAAAAAGAAAATCCCCAGAGGGGACTGCGACGCGATGATGTAGTTCTGCATTCCCTCCCCGAGATCCCCAAGTCGAAAAAAAAAGAAAATCCCCGAAGGGGACTGCGACTCGCAGGATGACCATGCCGATCAGGGGAATCGCCCAGTCGGTCGGAAAAGAAGAAAATCTCAGAGGGGACTGTGACTTTAGAACGACTTGGTATCTTCTTCCGTCAATTTCAATCTTGTCAGAAAAAAACCAAAAATCCCCAGGGGGACTGCGACATTTTGGGGTTTCTTCTGGAGGACAAGAAGAAGATGTGAGGAGAGGCAAAAATGCCGGTGCTGTACCTTACTGAGCAGGGAGCAAGCGTTCACAAAGACGGGGAGCTCTTTGTGATCATGAAGGAGGGGAAGGTGCTTGAGAAAATTCCCATCATCAAAGTAGAGCAAATTGTGATCTTCGGAAATGTGAACTTAACCACTCCGGCAATTCACACGATCCTTGCAAACGGAATAGATTGCGTTTTCTGCTCAAGTTACGGGAAGTACCACGGAAGGCTTATCTCCAATGAATCGAAATTCGGAGCGCTGAGACAAAAGCAAATGGAGACAAGGCTTGATGAGAGGAAAACGGCGGAGCTTGCAAGATCCTTCGTCTTGGGGAAGATCACAAATGAAATCCTCCTCCTCAGGAGATATGAGAAGGAGGCGGATGTGAGAGCGGAAATCGAGGAGCTTTCGGAGCTCGGAAGGAAGGCGGCGAGATCTTGGGATCTTGAGGAGATAAGGGGATTTGAGGGAGCCGCAAGCGCCTGCTACTACAAATGCCTTCGCAAATTGCTCCGAAAGGATTTCGGATATAGGGGGAGAACTAAAAGGCCGCCCAAGGATCCGGTGAACTCCATGCTCAGCTTCGGTTATACCCTCCTCACTTACGGAGCACAGGCTGCAATTCACACCGTGGGACTTGATCCGTACTTGGGATTCCTTCACGCTCCGGAACACTCAAGACCCTCCCTGGCCTTGGATCTCGTGGAGGAGTTCAGAGCGGTGATCGAAGCTCTGGTCATCTGGATGGTGAACACGGGGACGGCGAAGGAGGAGGACTTCTTCTTTGAGGAAGATGAAGGAGCCGTGCTCCTCACCCAAGAAGGAATGAGGAAATTCATTCGATTTTACGAGGAGAGAATGCAACAGCTCGTATTTCACCCGAGAATTCAGGGAAAGACGACGAGAAGAAGATGCCTTGAGCTTCAGGCAAGGGAGATAGCAGATGTGATCTTGGGAAGAAAGGAGAGATACAAGCCTTTCACCCTGAAATAGGCTTCGGATGTTCATCGTGGTCTGCTACGATATAGCGGATGACAACAGAAGAAATAAAGTGAGCGAAATTCTTGAAGGATTTGGAGAAAGAGTTCAGAGGAGCGTTTTTGAATGCGATATCACCCCGGATCAGTTTGAGAGGTTAAAACGAAAGCTCTCAAATGTTATAAAAGAAGAGGAGGATTCGGTGAGATTTTATTTCGTCTGCGGGAGCTGTATCTCGAAATTCGAGATGCTCGGAACAGGCCCTCCTCCCAAGCGCACCTCCCCCTACTTCATCATCTGACCCTAAATCTTTAAATCGGGGGAATGGGAAATGAGGAAAGCGGGGATTTTGGGAGCGGCGGCTCTGGCGGCGCTTGCGTGCTCGATCGGGTGCATGGGCTCTCCCGCCAAAGAGGACGTCGAGAAGCACCTTCACAGCGCCCTCCCCGATGAGAGAGGGGATTTCTACACGCCGGGGGAGGGGGCGCCTCCTCGGGGGGTTTACGAATTCGGGCCCGTGGATATAGTGAGGGTCTCCTGCGGGAGCGATGAGGAACGCCTCTACATCGAGATCGAGGTGGCGGAGGATTTCCCCATCCGAGAGGTCGTCGCGCAGGATGGTAACATCGTCCGGAAGATCTGCGGCTGGTGCGCCGTCGATGCGGATCGCGATCCCCTCACGGGATGCCTTTCGGACGGGGGAGCGGAAGCTCTGCTCTGCTTCATGATCGATCTTGAAAGCGGGAATTGCGATGCTTACTTCTTCGCCCGGCCGACCGGCATCGAGGAGCCCGAGGAGAGAAGGTACTCGCTTCGAGGAGAGGGGACGGTGGTGGGAGGAGGCCCGGGCGAAAGCCGCATAATCCTCGCCTATCCGCTCTCGGATCTGGGATTGCGGAGGGGAATGATCGTGAACATGAGCTTCAATATGGAAGCCGAAAGCGATAAATGGCATCACTTCTCCTTCGACACCTGCCCCGGCCCCACAGAACACGGCAAAGCAAGCTTCAAACTTTAAATCGATAAAGGGGGCTTCGCCTCATGATTTTTTTCACGAGGTCGAAGCCCCCTTTTTTATTTTTTATCTTTTTATTTCCTTCCGCCCCCTCTCACCCCCTTTTTACCTCATCCGGCAGGCCCTTTACTGAAGTTTTCCTATCCGGAAGATCTTGGTCCCGCAGACGGCGCATTTGCCCGTCACCGCGGGCCTGCCGTTTTTCATCGTGATCTGAGTCGGCTCCTTTATTTCCCTCTTGGCTCTGCACTTCACACAGTAGGCCTCCATCCTCTCACCTCCTTTTTTCTTTTTGCGAGAATTATAGCGAAAATCCCGGCTCTGTCAATCCCATCTTTTACAAGTCCGGACTGAAAAATTTCCGGGGACTGCGGGGAGGATTCCCGAGTTTCCGGCCGATCGGAATTCGGATCTCAAAAGGGAACCCCCGAGCGTCGATTTTTTCTGTATAATCTCTAAAACGGATCTCGAAATCCGGAAAAGGAGAGGGGTGATGGAGACGGGAGCCGGACTTGTGGGATTTATCGCCGGAGCGATCATGTCGCCCGGCCTGATCTTCCAAGTGGTGAGAGTTTACAAGCTCCGAAGCGCCAGGGAGATAAGCCTCCCCTTCACCGCCCTCATGATCTCGGGATTTGCGCTCTGGATCGTTTACGGAGCGCTCCTCGGACTTTCCGCCGTCATCGTCTGGAATGGGGTGAGCCTCGCGGAAGCGGGACTGCTCCTCCTCGCGAAGCTCAAATGGGGGAGAGCTCGAAGGTCATGAGGAGGGAGGCCTCGGCCCCCGGCCCCTCCTCGAGAGGGGAGCGCTCAGGAGGATGAGGAGAGCTCCCGCC
>CAYRBX010000036.1:0-5694 GCA_964422695.1 uncultured Dehalococcoidia bacterium | reverse complement strand
CCGGGGGAAGGGCGCTTGACAAGCGGGAGGTTAGGTGATAATGTGACAATCACTGAAGAAGCTTCGAGAGGAAGCTCCTTCGCTTTCGCTTCGGCGATTTCCCCCTCATGAGCGGCGGGGGGATTTTTGGCTGCGAATACGGGAGAGAGGGGAGGTCGAGAGGATGCCGACGATAAATCAGCTTGTGAGGAAGGGGAGGAAGAAGAAGGAGAGGAAATCGAAAGTTCCGGCCCTTCACTGGCATTACAACACCCTCACCGGGAAGAGGGTGTGGGTGGATAAGGGAGCGCCTCAGAAGAGGGGCGTTTGCATCCTCGTGACCACCATGACCCCCAAGAAGCCCAATTCGGCCCTCCGCAAGATCGCTCGCGTGCGCCTCACCAACGGCGCCGAGATCACCGCTTACATTCCCGGAGAGGGTCACAACCTCCAGGAGCACTCGGTGGTGCTCGTGAGAGGAGGGCGTGTGAAGGATCTCCCCGGCGTGAGGTACCACATCGTCCGGGGCGCTTACGATTGCGCCGGCGTTGAGGGGAGGAAGAGCAGCCGGAGCAAATACGGAACTCCGAAGGGGAAGAAGTAAGGGGGTGAAATAATGCCTCGCAGAGGGCCGGTTAAGAAGAGGCAGATCCCTCCCGATCCCAAATACGGAAATGTGTGGGTTCACAAGCTCATCAACAAGGTGATGTGGGACGGGAAGAAGAGCAAAGCGGAGAAGATCGTCTACAAGGCCTTCGAGCTCATCGAGAAGGAGATGAAGAAGAACCCCGTTGAGGTCTTCGAGCAGGCCGTTGAGAACGTAAGGCCTCTGGTCGAGGTGAGGCCGAGGAGGGTGGGAGGAGCCACCTACCAGATCCCCATCGAGATCGATGAGGAGAGGAGCAAGAAGAAGGCCATCATGTGGATCGTGCAATCCGCCCGGGAGAGGGAGGGGAGGCCGATGTACGAGCGCCTCGCCGCCGAGATCATGGCCGCCTACAGGGGCGAGGGCGCTTCCATAAAGAAGAAGGAGGCCCTTCACAAGACGGCCGAGGCCAACAGAGCTTTCGTGCATTACAGGTGGTGATGGGGCATGGGAGATGAGCGCCGCATAATCTACCCTCTCCCCAAGATAAGGAACATAGGGTTCATCGCTCACATCGACGCGGGGAAGACCACCGTCACCGAGATGATCCTCTACTACACCGGCCGCACCTACAAGATCGGCCGGGTGGATGAGGGAACCGCCGTTATGGACTGGATGGAGCAGGAGAGGGAGAGGGGGATCACCATCACCGCCGCCGCCACGAGCTGCTTCTGGCGCGGATACAGGATAAACATCATCGATACCCCCGGACATGTGGATTTCACCGCCGAGGTGGAGAGAAGCCTCAGGGTGCTGGACGGAGGGGTGGTGATCTTCGACGGGGTGGCGGGGGTGGAATCCCAATCCGAAACCGTGTGGAGGCAGGCCAACAGGTACAACATCCCCAGGATCTGCTTCGTCAACAAGATGGACAGAGTGGGGGCCGATTACTTCAGAACCCTGCGGATGATGGAGAAGCTCCCCGGCCCCAAGCCCCTCGCCGTTCAAATTCCGATAGGCGCCGAGAGCGAATTCCACGCCGTCGTCGATGTGATAGAGGAGAAGGCCATCTACTTCCCCCCTCATGAGACCATTCCGGAGATAAAGGAGGGGCCGGTTCCCGAGGAGCTCAGAGGGAAGCTCGCGGAGCTCCGGGAGGAGCTCATCGAGAAGCTCGCCGAAGAGGATGAGGAGCTCCTGAGCCTTTACCTTGAGGGAAAGCCCATCTCCCCCTCCGATCTCAAAGCCGCCCTCCGCCGCCTCACCATCGCCTGCAAATTCGCTCCGGCCCTCTGCGGCTGCGCGCTCCGCGGGAAGGGGATCATCCCGCTTCTCGACGCCATCGTCGATTACCTCCCCTCCCCTCTGGACGTCCCTCCGGTGAGGGGGAAGAATCCGGAGACGGGGGAGGAGGAGGAGAGGGAGACGGGAGATGAGGGGCCTCTGGCGGCTCTGGCCTTCAAGGTGGTGACCGATCCCTATGTGGGGCGCCTCGTCTACATCCGGGTGTACTCGGGGAAGCTCGTCTCCGGAATGGAGGTTTACAACGCCACAAGAGACAGAAAGGAGAGAATAGGAAGGCTCCTTGAGATGCACGCCAATCACCGCGAGGAGGTGAAGGAGGTCGGATCGGGCGAGATCGCGGCCGCCGTGGGCCTCAAGAACACCTTCACGGGAGATACCCTCTGCGATCCCAAGCATCCCATCCTCCTCGAGCCCCCCGTCTTCCCCATGCCGCTCGTCTCGGTGGCCATAGAGCCGGAGACCAGAGCGGATCAGAACGCTCTGGCCGACGCCCTCCAGAAGCTCGGAGATGAGGATCCGACCTTCAAGGTGAGCTACAATCCCGAGACCTCTCAGATCATCATCTCCGGAATGGGCGAGCTCCACCTTGAGGTTCTCACCGAGAGGCTCTTCCGGGAGTTCAAAGTGAGAGCGAGGGTGGGAAGGCCTCAGGTGGCCTACAAGGAGACGATCACCGCTCCCGTCGAGATGGAGGGGAAGTACATAAGGCAGACGGGCGGCAGGGGGCAGTACGGACATGTGATCGTGAGGTTCGAGCCTCTGGAGAGGGGGAAGGGGTTTGAATTCCGCAGCGAGATTCAAGGAGGTATAATCCCGAAGGAGTACATCCCGGCCGTGGAGGCGGGGATAAGGGAGGCGCTGGAGATAGGGCCTCTGGCCGGATATCCGGTGGTGGATGTGCGCGCCACGCTCCTCGGAGGAAGCTATCACGAGGTGGACTCCTCGGAGCCGGCCTTCAAGATGGCCGGCCTCATAGCCACGAGGGAGGCGCTTCAGAAGGCGAAGCCCATCCTCCTGGAGCCCATAATGAAGCTCGAGATCTCCACCCCTCCTGAGTTCGTGGGCGATATCCTCAACGATCTCAACGCGCGACGGGCCGACATCGAGGGAATTGAGATCAGAGAGGATGTGCACATCATCCGCTGCCTCCTCCCCCTGTCCGAGACCTTCGGCTACGCCACGAGATTGCGATCGATAACGAGAGGGAAGGCGACTTATTCCATGCAATTTCACCAGTACAGAGAGGTTCCCGCCAAGATAGCCGAGGAGATCGTCTCGAAGGCGAGAGGAGGTGTGAGGTGAGATGCCGCAGCAGAAGATAAGGATAAAGCTAAGGGCTTTCGATCACAGAGTGCTCGATTACTCCGCGGCGAGGATCGTGGAGGCCGCGGAGAGCACGGGGGCGGCCGTCGCCGGGCCCATCCCCCTCCCCACTCACGTGCGGCGGTTCTGCGTCCTCCGCTCCCCTCATGTGGATAAGGACTCCCAAGAGCACTTCGAGATCCGCACCCACCGCCGCCTCATCGACATCCTCAACCCCACCTCCAAGACCATAGACGCCCTCACCCGCTTGGATCTTCCGGCGGGGGTGGATATCGAGATCAAATTGCTCATGGAGTGAGAGGCCATGGTGCCCGGAATACTGGGAAGGAAATTGGGAATGACTCAGGTGTTCGATGAGGAGGGAAGGCCCATCCCCGTGACCGTGATCGAAGCGGGCCCCTGCGTCGTCACGCAGATTAGAACCAAGGAGAGGGACGGGTACACGGCGGTTCAGCTGGGATTCGGGGAGGCCAAGAGGCTCAACAAGCCCATGATGGGGCACCTCCGCGGCTTGGGCAAATTCAAATACCTCCGCGAATTCCGCACCGACGACATCTCCGACGTTCAGGTGGGGCAGAAGGTGGATGTGAGCATCTTCAAGCCCGGAGAGTACGTGGACGTCACCGGAACGAGCAAGGGGAGGGGATTCGCGGGGCCCATAAAGCGGCACGGCCACTCCCACCTCCCGATGAGCCACGGATCCAAGAGGCACAGGGGCTTCGGCTCCATGGGCCCCACCACCTTCCCCGGCAGGGTTCTCAAAGGGCATAAGATGGCCGGGCATTACGGGGTCGAGCGCGTCACCATCCGGAACCTCCAGGTGGTGAGGGTGGATCCGGAGAAGAACCTGCTCCTCGTGAAGGGAGGCGTTCCGGGGGCGAGGAACGGATTGCTCCTCATCCGAAAGGCCAAAGCGCCCCCGAGGTGAAGGGGATGTTCCGCTTCGCCCTCAGGAACGCCTTCAGGCGCCTCCGCATCGTGACGGCCGCGATCCTGGGATTGGGGCTGGGCTGCGCCCTCATGACCGTCCTCTTTGCCGCCGATATGGCGATGAACGAGCAGATGAACGAAGCCATGAGCCGGATGGTGGGGAATATCGTGATCTACCCTCCGGGAGGCGCCTCCATCTTCGGAGCCCCCAGAGGCCTCCTCCCCGAGGATTGGGTTCGGAAGATAGAGGAGATAGATCATGTGGTCGCCGCCACCCCTCGTGTGGAGACCTCCATTCCGGTTCCCGAGGAGATAAAGGAGAAGGTGCCGGATCTTCCGGTCACAAGCTACACTCTGGTGGGAATCGATCCCGCGGGGGATGAGGCGATAGGAGGGCCCACGACGGCGATAAAGGAGGGGAGGAGCATAGAGGGGGATTTCGAGGTGATATGGGGGGAGACGGTCTGGAATTACCTCCAGAAGAGAGGGGTTGAGCTTGAGGATGTGCTGGGGAGGGAGTTCTCCGTCCCCCTGCCGGACGGGAGGGAGGTGAAGATAAGAGTTGTGGGGATCTTCGAGACCGGGAACTTCATGTACGATCTCGGAACGTACACCACTTTGAACACGGCGAGGATGATGGCGGGGATTCCGGAGGGGAAGGCGACGCAGATCGTGGTGAAGGTCGATAGCTACAAGAACGTGAGGGAGGTGGCCGAGAAGCTGAAGGAGGTGCTCCCCGCGGCGGATGTGGTGAAGGCGGGAGATCTCCTCAAGGAGGCCGAGAAATCCATGCGCACTTTCGAGCGCTTCCTCATCGTGACCGCCGTCACCGCCGCCGTGGTCGGGGGATTTTCGATCTTCATCGTGATGTTCATGTCGGTGACCGAGCGGAGGAGGGATTTCGGGATAATGAAGGCGGTGGGATGGGCCGACTCCGATATCATGAAGCTCGTGCTCGCCGAATCGATCATCATCGCCCTTGCGGGAGCGTGCTTCGGCTTCGGCTTGGGATCGGCGGGATGCCTTGTGGCCAACAAATACCTGGGCGAGGCGCTCATCTCCCCCTCCGCGAAGCTCGCCGGGACGGTTGTGGGATTCGGAGCCCTCATGGGGCTTCTGGGAGGGCTTTACCCGGCGAGGAAGGCGACGCAGGTGAGCCCCATCGAGACGCTGAGGAGCCTGTGAGGCCGTGGGGGAGATTATAAGAGCCGAAGGCGTGACCAAGATCTACGGGAAGGGGAGAGCTCAAGTCGTGGCCCTGAGGGATGTGAGCTTGAGCGTGGAGAGAGGGGAGTTCATCGCGATCTTGGGGCCCTCGGGGAGCGGGAAGACCACCCTCCTAAACCTCCTTGGGGGGCTTGATCGCCCCACGGCGGGGAGGATCCTCATCGACGGGGAGGATATAACATCGCTTCCCGAGAGGAAGCTTTACAGGGTGAGGCGCCGCAAGGTGGGCTTCATCTTCCAAGCCTACCACCTCATCCCCTCCCTCACCGCCCTTCAGAACGTCCTCCTCCCCCTTCTTCCCGAGAGGAGAGGGGATGAGGGGAGGGCGAGGGAGCTTTTAAGGC
>CAYRBX010000035.1:5439-9094 GCA_964422695.1 uncultured Dehalococcoidia bacterium | reverse complement strand
ATCTTCCTCCCCTTTGCGTTTATCTCGAAGACAAAGCCCGTGTAATATTCAAACCCCCGCCCCATTCTGAGATCCACGGAAAACCGAACGCCCCTCTCCTCCAGAACCCGAAGGAGCTCCCCGAAGCTCCGGAGCGCCTCCTTCTCCCCGAGGAAGGCGCCCAGATTCTCCAAGAAGGCGGGGGAATCCCCCCGGATCAGGAAGAAGTTCCCGAAGGGCTCGGGGAGCAATCGCCTCACCGCCTCGGGGGAGTCCCCTCTGAGCACCTCCCTCAGGGCCTCCTCGGGCTTCTCCACTCCGGCCTCCTCGAGGATCTCCCTCACAAGCCCCATGTGGGAGAGGCTCACCTCGATCTCCTCCGGGAGCCCCGCGTTCCTCAAGATCTCGCAGGCGAGGAGCAGGAGCTCGGCCTCGCCCCAGGGCTCCGGCTCCCCGAAGATCTCCATTCCGCACTGCCATCGCTCCCTCAATCTCTCCGAGGAGAAGGAGAAGACGTTCTCCACGTAGAAGAGGCGGGCCGGAGGGGAGAGGGAGCTCTCGATGAAGAGCCTCGCGACCGGAATGGTTCCGTCGGGGCGCAGCACCACCCTCTCCCCGCTCCAGCCATCCCAATCCAGAAAGGAGTAAACATCCTGCAGCATCTCGGGGCTCAAAGTTCCGGCGGCTGTGAAGAGATGCAAGTACTCAAGAACCGGCGTTCTCACCTCCCGATAGCCCCACAGAGCGCAGGAGCGCCGGAATTCAGCTTCGAAGCGGCGGAATCTCTCCATCTCCTCCGGGAGGAGATCCTTAACCCCGGGACACTTCCGCCATCTCATGAATCCCCCAAATCCCCCTCTTCTCCCTCTTCGCCTCCTCCTCAAGCTCAAGGAGATAAGAGGCGTATTTCGTGTTCGGCTTTATTATATAAGCTCGCGCGTAGCCGTATCTCACAAGCCAGGCGTTCACGAATACCTCCTTCCTCCCGTCTTTCAGCACGTAAACATAGCGAAGAGCTCTTCCGTATCTATCTTTGTCCTCCACATCCCTCTCAAGCCAGACCTCCTTCCCCAAAACGAGCTTTCGGTTGGCCTCCGCGGCCTCGCGGTAGAAAGGCTCCCCCCTCTCGGGGGTATCTATTCCTATGTAGCGCACTTTGAAGCATCTCCGATGCGCACAGGCCACGATCGTATCCCCATCGATAACCCTCACGACCTTCGCCTTCCCCGCGGGGAGGAGCTCCTCCTGCGGGGTGCAGCCGGGGAGGGGGATGAGGAGCAAGGTGAGGGAGAGCGCGATGAGGAGCGCCGCTCTGAGAGCGCTTTCGCTCATCCTCCTTCCGCGGGCGCGAGATCGACGATCTCGATTCCGAACGGATTTCCCCTCTTCTCCGGCTTTACGGTGTAGACGATGTTCAGGAGGCCGGGGAGATGCCGGGCGTAAGGGGCCAATCCGGGAGCCGAAGCCGCCACCTTCCTTCCGCTCGGAAGCTCAAGATAGAGCTTCAGATCGCCCTCCCGCTCGGCCTTCCCCCCTACCTTCACCCCGCGGGTGAGGAAAGTGGGAGGGGGGTTTCCCGGGCCGAAGGGGCTCAGATCTCCGATCGCGCGAACAAGCTCCTCATTGAGGGCCTCCAAGGGGAGCTCCGCATCTATCGCGAGCTCGGGAGGCCCGAGCTCGGATAACTTCCTCTGAGCTATCACGTGCAATCTCTCCCGCAGCAAATCGAGCTTGGAGCGGCGGATCGTGAAGCCCACGGCCGTCGGATGCCCTCCGAATTGCTCCAAGATATCGGCGCATTCGGAGAGGGCTTCCAAGAGGTTGAAGTAAGGGAAGCTGCGCCCGCTTCCGTTGCAGATCTCGGGATAGAGCTTTATGACCACCGCCGGCCTTTGAAATTCGAAAGCGAGAAGCGACGCCAGAGACCCCAGAATCCCCGGAGGGAAATCCCCTTCGGCTATGAGGATGGGGGAGGAGGCGGTCAGCCTCTCCTTTATGGAGTTGAGGTTCTCGAGCATCACCTTCCGCCTCTCGCTCCCCTGATCCCTCACGAAGGAGGCCAGCTTCCAAGCTTTCCTCTCATCTCTGGTGATGAGGAGCTCCACCCCCAGGGAGGCGAAATCCGTCCTCCCGATCGTATCGAGGCAGAAGGCGAGATAAAGGGGGATCTCCTCGCACTTCAGGAGGGAGATGAGCTCCCGAATCCCCGGACGCCGGGAGTTCTCGAGCTTCTCTCCTCCTCGCTTCGCGAAGTAGCGATTCTCCCCGACGAGCGGGACGAGATCCGCCATCGTCCCCAATGCGACGAGATCCAATTTGTCCTCGAAGTCCGAAGGCCTCCCGAAGGTCGCGTACAGAGCTTCGAGCAGCTTGTACACAACCCCCACTCCCGCAAGATCCGCGAACGGATAGCGAGAATCGGCTCGATGTGGATTTATCACCGCAAGCGCTCCGGGAAGCTCCGAGGTTATCCTGTGATGATCGGTTATTATCATCTCGAGATCCAAATTCCCGGCGTACGCGACCTCCTCCCGATTTGAGGTCCCGCAATCCGCCGTGATGACAAGCTTAACCCCCTGCTTTTTGAGAGCCTCCAGAAATCGCGCGTTGAGACCGTGCCCCTCGCTTAAATAATGGGGGATGTGATAGAGGACATCCCCGCCGAGCTCCCTCAATCCCTCGAGGAGCAGAGCGGCCGCGGTGAGCCCGTCGGCATCGAAATCCCCCCATATCGCTATCCTCTCCCCCGAGGATATGGCCTTCGCGATTCTCCTTACGGCCTTCTCCATATCGGGGAGGAGGAAGGGATCGGCGCAGAGGCTTCTATCCGCCGCGAGGAACCGGTCGACCTCCCCGGGGGGGAATCCCCGATTCTCCAGAAGCCTTCTTATGAATGCGCGCCCGTCGGAGAGGGGGAGGGAGGGGGAGAGGATTTTCCACCTCCTGCCCTTGACGGAGATCCTCTTCCCTTCCACCACTACTTCTGCTCTTCTCCTTTTTCCCTCCTGCCCACCTTGACGAGAGCCGGGCGAAGCACCCGACCTTTGAACTTATATCCCTTCTGATACTCCTCTATCACCTTCCCCTCCTCCCCATCCCCGTAGGCTATGGCCTCATGGTAGAGGGGATCGAAATCCCTGCCCAGAGCTTCGATCGGGGAGAGGCCGAAGTGCTGGAGGATTTGAAGGAATCTGCGGTGCAGGAGGAAGAGGCCCTCTATCCACGTGAAGCTCTGAAGGGAGGGCGGGATGGAGGAGAGAGCCCTCTCGAAATCATCGAGCACGGGGAGGAGGTTGGCCACGAGCTCGGCGTTCGCCTGCTCCACGAGCTCCGCCTTCTCCTGCTCCACCCGCTTGCGCAAATTCTCGAGATCCGCTTGCGTTCGCTGCCAGTTGGAGAGGAATCGCTGAGCTTTCTCCCTCTCCTCCTCGAGAGCTCTCCTCAGGTTTTCGATCTCCTCACGAAGGGCTTCGAGCTCGCTCTTCCCCTCTTCCTGCGCGGATCTGAGCTCCTCGCTCATCGCCCTCCCTCAGCCGTAGAGCTCTCGGGTCACCTCGCTCATCACCGTCGAGAAGAACCTGACCGCGGGGATGACGCGGCAGTAATCGGTTCGGGCCGGCCCTATGGTTCCTATGGCTCCGACCGCTTTGTCGGGAACGCCGTACCGGCTCAATAT
>CAYRBX010000035.1:0-5429 GCA_964422695.1 uncultured Dehalococcoidia bacterium | reverse complement strand
GGCTGCAATCGCTCATCGCCCCGCCGTATTCGGCTCCGATGAGAACCCTAACCCCTCTCTCCGGAACGTCTTGAGAGAGAATGGATCTCAAAATCTCCCCCTCCTCGAGCATTCGGAGGATCTCCAGAGCTTTCTTGCGCTCGCGAATGTATTCGGGCTGAGCGAGAAGGTGCGAGAAGCCGGAGATGAAGACCTCCCGATCCCCTCCCCTCTCCTCCTCCTCCATGAGGCTTACAAGAGCTTTTACGATCTGCTTCTCCAATCTGGAGAGCGCCATCTTCTTCCTCTTTATCTCCGTGCTCCCCAGCCCGGCGAAGGCATCGGTGAGCCTGCGCGCGATGGCGTTCAATTCCTCCTGCGTCGCCGATTCATCCACGGAGATGACCTTCTTCTTGAGCTTCGATTTGGTGAGGAAGAGGATGAGGAGGATGAGGAAATCCTGCAGGGAGATGAGCTCCAAGCGGGAGAACTTGCACCCTACGACCTGTGGGGCGGTGACCAAAGCCAAGCTTCGAACGAGGCGGGCGAGGATCTTGGCGGCCAGCTGCAGCCACTGCTCCTCGCTCTCGATCCTCTGAAGGCTCCTCTTTATGGCCTCCTTCTCCTCGGCCGGGAGATCGCTCTCATCCATCAGCGCCTCCACATAGTAACGATAGCCCCGAATTGTGGGAACCCGGCCGGCGGAGGGGTGAGGCTGGAAGATGTAGCCCTCCTCCTCGAGCTGAGCCATCTCGTTGCGAATGGTCGCCGGGCTCACCCCGAGGTTGTACTTCTGAGCCAAGATCTTGGAGCCCACGGGAGCGGCGGTCGAGATGTACTCGGTTATTATCGCCTTGAGGATTTTGGCCTTCCGCTCGCTCAGCACCTGCCCCTCACCTCCGGCGGGCGCCGGAATCCAGCTCTCGTTGAAGTTAACACCGGCCTCATCCCCTGTCAAGCTGGCTTCGGGCAATTTGAACCCTCAGGCTCTGCTTGCTATATTGGTTGAGGCCGCCCATCGGAAGATGATCAAGATAAGGTGGCTCGGCCACAGCTGCTTCTCCATAGAGGGGGGGATAACGCTCCTCATAGATCCTCCAAGCCCCGATGCCCGCTTCCCCCGAAGGAGATACAAGGCCGATATCGTCCTCATCACGCACGATCACCCCGGGCATTCGGGAATCGAGCAGGTGGAGGGAGATCCATGGGTGATCAGAGGGCCGGGGGAATATGAGATAAGCGATATCTTCATCTTGGGATTCAAAACCTTTCACGATCCTCACGGCGGCCGGGAGCTCGGGAAGAACACCATTTACCTCATAGAGGCGGAGGGAGTGAAGCTCTGCCATCTCGGAGATCTGGGCCATCCCCTCCCCTCCTCCCTCTCCGAGGAGCTGGGGAATCCGGACGTGCTCTTCGTTCCCGTCGGGGGGAAGACCACCCTCCCCGTATCCGAAGCCGTGGAGCTCATCGGAGATCTGGGGCCCAAGATCGTGGTGCCCATGCATTTCAGAAGCGAGGAGAGGCCGGATCTCGAGCCTCCCGACGCCTTCCTCCGGGAGCTGGGGAAGCCCGATATCGCCCCTCAGCAGAGCCTCTCCATCTCCAGATCTCGCCTCCCCGAGGAGACGGAGGTGGTGCTCCTCTCCCCTCCGAAGGAGGAGTTGAAAGGGGGCAGGCGATCGAAGTAGCTTGAAGAGAGGAGGGGGATGATGAGGCAGAGAATTCGAATAAAGGGGGAGCTCTTCTCCGGAGCCGGGCGGGGGGCTTATTTCACTCAGCTCTCGTGGGTTAAGGAGCAGATGAGGGAGAAGGCGGGATTCGAGCCCTTCCCCGGAACGGTGAACTTGAAGGTCGGGGAGAGGGAGTTTGAACTCCTCCGCGAGGAGGGGAGGAAGGGCACGCCCCTCCCTCCTCCTTCCCCCGAGTTCTGCCTCTCCCGCATCGTTAAGGTGAAGCTTCAAGATGTGCCGGCCGCCGTGATCTTCCCGGCCGAAGAAGTGTGGATTCACAAGAACGCCCTCGAGGTTGTGGCACCGGTTCGCGTAAAGGAAGCTTTCGGAGTGAGAGATGGGGATCTCCTCACTCTGGAGCTTGAGAGGAGCTTCGAGCCCAAAGGCGTGGTCTTCGATCTCGACGGCACGCTCATCGACTCGATCGAAGTTTACGTCGCCGATATAAATGAGATCTTCAGGAGAGTGGGGCTCCCTCCGGTGAGCCGGGAGGAGGTGGTGCGGTGCATGCGATTGCATCTCAACCCCTGGGATGAATTCATTCCGAAAGACCTCCCTCAAAGGGACGCGGTGGTGGAGAGGTGCAGAGCTTTGGATAAGGAGCTCTGGGTGGAGATATACAAGCAGAAGGCCGATCTCTTCCCCGGAACTTCGGATCTCCTCCGCCTCCTTCGAGAGAGGGGCCTCAAGCTCGGCGTTGTGACCTACGGGTGGGAGGAGAGAGGGGAGATAAGGGAGCTCCTCCAGAGAAGAGGGGTTTTGGAGCTCTTCGACGCCGTTCTCACCCGATTCGACGTCCCCCGATCCAAGCCCGCTCCCGATCCCATCCTCATGTGCTGCGAGAAGCTCCAAATTCGCCCTTGGGAGGCCGTCTGCGTGGGAGACGGCCCCAACGATATAAAGGCGGGGAAGGCCGCCCTCTCCGCCACCGTGGGGGTTCTCACGGGGGTGAGCGCCAGAGAGGAGCTTGAGAGGGAGGAGCCCGACGCTCTGATCCGAACCCTCGAGGAGCTCCCCCGAGTTCTCTGGGAATGAGGGAGTTCCTGAAGCTCGGCGATATAGAAGTTCACTTCCTCTGGTTCGACTCCCTGGGCGCCAAATCGAGCTCTCTTCTTGTGAAGACCCCGGAGGTGAGGCTTCTCATCGATCCCGGCGCGGCCGAGATGCAGCCGAGCTACCCCCTTCCCCACGAGGAGAAGCTGCGGCTTCGCGAGGAGGCTTTGGCCAAGATAAAGGAGGCATCTTCCGAGGCCGATCTCGTCTTCATATCTCATTACCACTACGATCACCACACCCTCCCCAGGGAGGCTCCGGAGATCTACATGGGGAAGGAGCTCTGGATAAAATGCCCCAACCTCTGGATAAACAGATCGCAGTGGGGGAGGGCGAGGCTTTTCATCTCCCAGCTATGCGAGCTTCTGGGAGTTGAGGAGAGGGAGGTGAAGATCCCGAAGGAGGGGAGGAGCTTCCCCGAGCTTGAAGACCCTCTCAAGGACCTGCCTCTGGCGATGTCTCAGGAGTGGGGGGATTACAGGGAGAGGAGGGAGGAGCTCCTCGCAAAGGGGAGGAAGTGGTTCGAAGATCTCCGGAGGCTCTGGAGAGAGGGGGAGTGGATTTCGGAATTCGAGATGAACGATTTGAAGATCAAGTTCGCCGACGGGAGGGAGATAAGGAAGGGGGAGACGAGGCTGAAGATCACCTCTCCTCTCTTTCACGGGGTGGAATTCGATCGGATCGGATGGGTCGTGGCCTTGGCGGTCGAGAGGAGGGGGACGAAAGTCCTTTACTCATCGGATCTTCAGGGGCCGGTGATCGAGGATTACGCCGAATGGATCGTGAGGGAGGATCCCGATCTCCTCATTTTGGACGGCCCTCCCACCTACCTTCTGGGCTACACCCTCAACGTGACGAATTTGCGCCGCGCCATCTCCTGCGCCCTTCGCATAATCCGGGAATCCAAAACCGAGATCATCATTTACGATCACCATCTGCTGCGGGAGAAGCTCTACCGCGAGAGGACGAAGGAGATTTACGAGGAGGCGAAGCGCCTGAAGAAGTTCGTGGGAACCGCGGCCGAGCTCTTCGGTCGTCCTCCTCTCATCCTCACCCTCTGAAAATCGAAAGCCCCGGAGGCTTTCCGCCTTCCGGGGCTTTCATGGGACCCGGGGCCCTTCTGCGTGAGGAGCATTTTATATTTTACCCCGAAGTTATGAAGAAGTCAACAGAGCCTCCTGTGCTATGCTTTAATTGAACTGCAAGAGGAGGCGTCGGAATGACGAGAGCGAAGACAGTGGATGAAGCTTATCACGCCTGCCACCCCGAAATACCTCTGGAGGCAAACGACCCCCGTTATGTGGATCTGACCGATGTGCGGGGCGGCACCAATCTGGCCGAAGTCATCGCCAAGCGCATAAATCGCACCCCGCCGCCTATCTTCCACAAGCAGCTCGTCACAGGTCACCGGGGTTGCGGCAAATCCACCGAACTCAAACAGCTTAAAGCTCGTTTGGAAAAACTCGGTTTCTTCGTCGTGTACATAGATGTTGAAGACATTCTCGATCTGGGGGAAATCGAATACTTGGATGTCTTGGTTTCCATCGCCAAAGGGGTATACGAACAGGCCAAAGAGCACAATCTGGATGTTTCCGAGGAGCTTGTGAAGGACTTGGACAGTTGGTTTGCCGAGAAGATCCTCACCGAGGAGCAGCGCCGGGATGTGGAAAGGACCCTGAAAGCTGAATTCGGCATAGGAACCGATGTGCCTTTTCTCGTCAGGATGCTGGCGGCGATTACCGGACTGATAAAGAGCGGAAGCTCCCGCAGGATTGAAATACGCCAAAAGTTAGAAAGAGAGCTAAGTGTCTTCATTCAGCGCTTGAACGCCTTGCTGAACGATGTTCAAGTGCGCTTGGAGAAGAGAGGAAAGAAGGGGCTTGTAGTTATCGCCGATGGGCTGGAGAAAATGCATTATCGGGAACTTCCCGGAGGGCAGAGCACGCACTCCAAGCTCTTCGTGGAGCATGCCGAACAGCTCAAATCCCCCGCTTGCCATATCGTCTACACCGTGCCCATCTCCATGGTCTTTAACGTTAATCTGGGCGATGCCTTCCCCAATATCGAGGTGCTGCCGATGGTCAAAGTGGCCCAGCCTGACAGAACTCCTTACGAGCCGGGGCGCAAGGCTCTTTTTGAGATCATCGCCCGCCGAATAGATGTAAAGGCCGTTTTCCGGAACGAGGAATCGATCTGGCGCTTGGTGGATGCCTGCGGAGGCTCCGTCCGTGACCTGTTACGCCTTGTTCGGTATGCTTGTGATGAAGCGGATGAAGTGATAACGGAGAAACACGTTGAGCGGGCCGTCCGTCGCTTGGCTCAGGAATACGATTATCTCCTGCACGAAGACGAGATTCAGCCGCTTAAAGAAGTTGCCCGAAAGCGGCAGGTGCCCGGCGATGAAATCTCCGCCCGGCTGCTCCAGAAGCGCTTGGTTTTAGAGTACTTCAATAATGAGCGCTGGGCCGATGCGCATCCGATATTAAAGGAAACCTCAAGAGGGAAGGAAATTCTGAGGGGGTAAAGTTGGCAGGAGCAAAGGGCGAAAGAGGAGAGGCGAATCGCAAGTCACAGACCATAACTCGTTACCCGCTGCCCGCCATCCGCAACAGTGAAGCTTTGCCGAGGATGCTGAGGGCTCTGCGGCGGGCAAAGGGCTTCGCC
>CAYRBX010000034.1:0-9134 GCA_964422695.1 uncultured Dehalococcoidia bacterium | reverse complement strand
CCCCTCCCCCCGGCCCGAGATCGATGATGTAATCCGCGCACTTTATGACTTCGAGATTGTGCTCGATCACTATCACGGTATTCCCGTAATCCACGAGGCGCTGAAGCACCCGGAGGAGGGCGGCCACATCCTCGAATGAGAGGCCGGTGGTGGGCTCGTCGAGAATGTAAAGCGTTCTTCCCGTGGGGCGTTTCGAAAGCTCGGCGGCGAGCTTGACGCGCTGAGCTTCTCCTCCCGAGAGGGTCGTCGCAGGCTGTCCCAGCTTTATGTACCCGAGCCCGACCTCCTTCAAAGTGAGGAGCTTGTTGCGAATTTGAGGCACGTGCTCGAAGAGCTCCAGAGCTTCATCTACGGTCATATCGAGCACATCGGCTATGTTCTTGCCCTTGTATCGTATATCGAGGACCTCTCTGGTGTAGCGTTTGCCCTTGCAGACCTCACAGGGGACGGTGACGTCGGGGAGGAATTGCATTTCGATCTGTATGTACCCCTCTCCTCGGCACGCCTCGCACCTCCCTCCCCTCACGTTGAAGGAGAATCTCCCCGGAGAGTAGCCCCGAGCTCTGGCCTCGGGGAGCTGAGCGAAGAACTCCCTTATCGGAGTGAAGGCGCCCGTGTAGGTCGCCGGATTGGATCTCGGAGTGCGCCCTATCGGGGATTGATCCACATTGACCACCTTATCTATATGCTCGATCCCCAAGATGGCGTCGTGCTCTCCCGGCTTCTCCTTGGAGCGGTAGAAGATCTGAGCGAGGCGCTTGTAGAGGATGTCGTTTACGAGCGTGCTCTTGCCGCTTCCCGAGACCCCGGTGACGCAAACGAAAACCCCGAGGGGGATTCTCACGGTTATGTTCTTGAGGTTATGTTCTCTCGCCCCCACTATCACGAGCTCCTTCCCCGTTCCCCTGCGGCGATGCTTGGGGATGGGGATCTCCTTGGCTCCGCTCAAGTACTTTCCGGTCAGGGATTCGGGAGCGGCCATTATCTCCTCTACGGTTCCGGCGGCGACGACCCTCCCTCCCTTCTCCCCCGCCCCGGGCCCCATATCTATCAGCCAGTCGGCGGCTCTCATCACGGACTCATCATGCTCCACCACGATGACGGTATTGCCCATATCTCTCAATTTCCTGAGCGTATCGATGAGGCGGGCGGTATCGGCCGGATGAAGTCCTATCGTCGGCTCATCGCAGATGTAGAGAACGCCGGTGAGGCCGCTGCCGATCTGCGTGGCGAGCCTTATCCTCTCCGCCTCCCCTCCCGAGAGGGTGGAGGCGGGGCGATCCAAGGTGAGGTAATCCAAGCCGATATCCAGAAGGAAGCGAAGCCTGTTCCGCAGCTCCTTTATGATCTGACGCGCTATGAGCTGCTCCCTCGGGCTTAGGATGGGCTTCTCCCCTCCCTCCAGAGAATCCACCCATTTCAAAGCTTCGCTCACCGTGAGGGCGCACACATCCATGATGTTCTTATCTCCTATGGTCACCGCCAGAGCTTCCGGCCGGAGCCTCCTCCCCCGGCAGGCCGGGCAGGGGCGGGCGGCCATATACCTCTCTATCTCGGCCTTCACGTGCTCGGATTCGGTCTCCCTGTACCGACGCTCCAGATTGGGGATCACCCCCTCGAAGGATGTGTAGAAGTATTCGGTTCCGTACTTCCCCTCGTACTTCACGGGGATCTTGGTTCCCCTGCTCCCGTATAGGATGATGTCGAGATGCTCCGGGGAGAGATCTTTCACCGGAGTGTGAAGGGAGAAGCCGTAGTAATCGGCCACCGCTTCCAGAAGCGTCATATACCAAGAGCTTCCGGTGAGCCGCATCCAGGGCTTGATGGCGCCATCGGCGATGCTGAGCTCCTTATCCGGTATCACGAGATCGGGATCTATCTCGAATTTGACGCCGAGGCCCGTGCACTCGGGGCAGGCCCCGTGAGGGCTGTTGAAGCTGAAGGTGCGGGGGGCGATCTCGCCCAAGCTTATATTGCAGTAAGGACAGGCGAAATGCTCGGAGAAGAGCACCTCCTCCCCCTCATCGGGGAAGTAGACGAGCACCACCCCTCCGCCCCACTTCAGAGCTGTCTCCACCGAATCGGCGATCCTGCTCCTCTGCTCCTCGCCTCTGGCCACAAGCCTGTCGACGACGACTTCGATCGTGTGCCTTTTGTTCTTATCGAGCTGGAATTCCTCCGCGAGATCGTAAATCCTGCCGTCAACTCTGACCCGCGAGAAGCCCGATCGGCGCAAATCCTCGAAGACCGCTTGATGCTCCCCCTTCCTGTCCTTCACCACCGGAGCCAAGATCATGAACTTCCTTCCCTCGGGGAAGGAGAGGATGGCATCGGTTATTTGCTCCGCCGTCTGCCTGGCCACCTCCCTCCCGCACTTGGGGCAGTGGGGATGCCCCACTTTGGCGAAAAGCAATCGCAGGTAATCGTAGATCTCGGTGAGGGTGGCCACCGTGGAGCGGGGATTGTGGCTCAGGCCCTTCTGATCTATCGCTATCGCGGGGCTTAACCCCTCTATGAAATCCACATCCGGCTTCTCAATGCGGCCGAGGAACTGCCGGGCGTAAGCCGAAAGGGATTCGATATACCTCCTCTGCCCCTCCGCGTAGATCGTATCGAAAGCGAGAGAGCTCTTCCCCGACCCCGAGGGGCCGGTGATGACCACGAGCTTCTCCCGCGGGATCACCACATCGATGTTCTTGAGGTTGTGCTCCCGAGCCCCCTTTACGAAGATGCTCCGCCGTCCCATCTCCCTCCTCATTCTACAGCCCTCGGAAGCGAAAGTCATCGAAGGGCGTTTAAAGCGGGAAAAGAAGATGGGCAAAGAGATAAAGAGCAATTTTCGGGAATATTTCGCCTTATTTTTCCTTATTTTCCCATTTTTTCCAATATTCCGATTTGCCTTCCTCGCAGCTTTGCCCTATATTGGGAGTTGGCACTCTCGAGTTTTGAGTGCTAAAGAAAGGAGGGAAGGAGATGGGGTTCCCGCTCGAGCCGCTTGACGATCGGGTGGTGGTGAAGCCGAAGCCGAGAGAGGAGCGGAGCAAAGGCGGCATCATCATCCCCGATACCGCGAAGGAGAGGCCTCAGGAAGGAGAGGTCGTGGCCGTAGGGCCCGGAAGGCTGAAGGAAGACGGAACGAGAATCCCCATGCAGGTGAAGGTGGGCGATAAGGTGATCTACGCCAAATACGCCGGAACCGAATGGAAGCACAATGATGAGGAGTACTTGATCCTTCGCGAGAGCGATATCATGGCGAAGATCCTTGAGTAAGGGGGGAGGGAGAGATGCCGGCGAAGCAGCTCGTTTACCGTGAGGACGCGAGGAGAGCGCTTCTTCGAGGAATCGACGCTCTGGCCAACGCGGTGCGCGTGACCTTGGGCCCCAAGGGAAGGAATGTGGTGCTGGACAAGAAATTCGGGCCTCCCACCATCACCAATGATGGTGTGACCATCGCGAAGGAGATCGAGCTCGAAGACCCCTTCGAGAACATGGGAGCTCAGCTCATAAAGGAGGCGGCCACCAAGACCAATGATGTGGCCGGCGATGGAACCACCACCGCCGTGGTTCTCGCCCAATCGATGATTCACGAGGGGATAAGGCAGATCGTCGCCGGCGCCAATCCCATGGCCGTGCGCCGCGGGATCATGAAGGCCGTCGATGTGGTGGTCGATGAGCTCAGGAAGCTCGCCATTCCCATCACCACCAAGGAGCAGGTGGCCAATGTGGCCGCCATCTCCGCCGATAATCGCGAGATCGGAGAGCTCATCGCCGAGGTGATGGAGAAGGTCGGAAAGGACGGCGTGATCACCGTCGAGGAGGGCAAGGGCCTCAAATTCGAGGTCGAATATGTCGAGGGAATGAAATTCGATCGCGGTTACATAAGCCCTCACTTCGTGACCAATCCCGAGAAGATGGAGGCGGTGGTCGAAGACCCCTACATCCTCATCACCGATAAGAAGATCTCCTCGATCTCCGAGCTCTTGCCCATTCTGGAGAAGCTCCTTCAGGTGAGCAAGAACTTCGTGGTGATCGCCGAGGATGTCGAAGGCGAGGCTCTGGCCACCCTCGTGGTGAACAAGCTGCGCGGAACGCTCAACTGCCTCGCCGTCAAAGCTCCCGGCTTCGGCGATCGGCGCAAGGCCATGCTTCAGGATATCGCCATCCTCACCGGCGGACAGGTGATCAGCGAGGAGGCCGGGAGGAAGCTCGAATCCGCCACGCTCGAAGATCTCGGACGCGCCCGCCGCGTCGTGGCCGATAAGGACAACACCACCATCATCGAGGGCAAGGGCTCCGAGGAGGCCATTCAGGCTCGAATCAAGCAGATAAAGGCGCAGATCGAGCAGACCACCTCCGACTTCGATAGGGAGAAGCTTCAGGAGAGGCTCGGGCGCCTCGCCGGAGGAGTGGCGGTGATAAAGGTCGGAGCCGCCACCGAGGTCGAGCTCAAGGAGAAGAAGCACCGCGTTGAGGACGCCCTCTCGGCCACTCGCGCCGCGGTGGAGGAGGGCATCGTTCCGGGAGGCGGTGTGGCCCTCCTGCGGTGCGCTCCCGCCGTCGAGGAGCTCGAGAAGAAGCTCGAGGGCGATGAGGCCATCGGAGCCGCCATCGTGCGCCGCGCTCTGGAGGAGCCCATCCGCCTCATCGCCGAGAACGCCGGCCGGGAGGGCTCGGTGGTGGTGGATATGGTGAAGAGGAGCGAGAACAAGTACTTCGGTTACGATGCCGAGAGAGATGAGTTCTGCGATCTCGTGGAGCGCGGAGTGATCGATCCGTGCAAGGTCACCCGCTCCGCCCTGCAGAACGCGGCGAGCATCGCCTCGATGATCCTCACCACCGAGACTCTCGTGACCGAAATACCCGAAAAGGAGAAGGCCGGACCGCCCTCGCCGCCTCCCGAATACTAAAGGATGAGGAGCCGAAGGGGCCGACCCCCCGGGGTCGGCCCCTTTTTTCTATTCCCCTCATTCATTTTGAGCGAGAGAGGAGATCACCTCCTTCATGCGATGCCAGTGGGTGCCGCGCCAGTAAATCCTCCCGCATCGAGGACAGCGCATGAAATTCTCCTGAGTGGAGTAAACATAAGGCGGGACGAGTTCCCTCACCTCCTCTTTCGCGCAGGGGAGGAGCTCCTCATTGCAGCAAATGCAGAGGGAGAAGGGCCTGCTCTGAGGGAGCAGATCCAAAGCCCTCACCACCTGCCTCAATTGCTCTCTCACATCGTCATGAATGATGTAAACGACTTTGAGCTCTCCGCTGAACACGCTCTTTCGCCTGAGGAAGCTCGTATCGCGCGTGAGGAGTATCCTCCCTTCATTTATGGCGATCTCGGCTATCTCATCGTCGTCGAGATCTCCGGCGAAAATCGCATCAAAGCCCATGATGCGCAGCCATTTGACGAGCTTTCCCACATTGGCGTCGACGATGAATTTGTACCTCATCGAAGTCCTTCAGCTTCTCCCGCCTCGCTAATATAATACCACGAAGGGGATTTGAAGCTATGGGAAGCGCGGAGCTCCCGAAAGTTTATCAGCCTCGGGAGATCGAGGAGAAATGGAGCGAATTCTGGCTTGAAGAGGGGCTCTTCACTCCCGAGAGGGATCCCTCGAAAGAGCCCTTCGTGATAATAATGCCTCCTCCCAACATCACCGGAGAGCTCCACATGGGACATGCCCTCACCTTGGCGCTGGAAGACGCTCTCATCCGTCGAGCTCGCATGCTCGGAAAGGCGGCCCTCTGGCTTCCCGGAGAGGATCACGCGGGCATCGCCGCTCAGATCGTCGTGGAGCAGCATCTGGCGCGAAGGGGGATCTCCCGGAAGGAGCTCGGAAGGGAGAAGTTCCTGGAGGAGATGTGGGAGTGGGCTCGAAAGTACAGGAAGATCATCGCCGAGCAGCACAAGCGCCTCGGAGCCTCCTGCGATTGGACGAGGGAGAGGTTCACTTTGGACGAACATCACTCCCGAGCCGTTCGCATCGCCTTCGTGCGCCTCTTCGAGAGGGGTTTGATCTACAGAGGGGAGCGGATTATAAACTGGTGCCCTCGCTGCGGAACGGCCCTCTCGGATCTCGAGGTCGAGCACAGGGAGATAAAGGGGAGCCTTTACTACATTCGCTATCCCCTCTGCGATGAGGAGGGATTTATCACCGTGGCCACCACCCGCCCCGAAACCATGCTCGGAGACACCGCCGTGGCGGTGCATCCGGATGACGAGAGATATAAAAGCTTCGTGGGGAAGAAGGTCGTTCTCCCCATAATAGGCCGCATAATCCCCATCATCGCCGATCCGGCCGTAGACCCCTCATTCGGAACCGGAGCGGTCAAGATAACTCCCGCTCACGATTTCGCCGATTTCGAGATCGGAATGAAATGGAATCTCCCGCGGGTTTGCATCATGAACCCCGACGCCACGATGAACGAGAACGCCGGGCCTTTCGCCGGAATGGATAGGTTCGAATGCCGAAAGGAGCTCCTCAGAAGACTTGAAAGAGAAGGCCTTCTGGAGAGGGAAGAGCCTCATACCTTCTCGGCCGGGCACTGCCACCGCTGCCTCACTCTCATCGAGCCTCGGATCTCCGAACAGTGGTTCGTGCGCACAAAACCTCTCGCCGAAAAAGCCCTCAAAGCCTTAAAAGAGGGCAAGATCGAGATAATTCCCGAGCACTTCAAGAAAGTTTATGTCAACTGGCTAGAGAACATAAGGGATTGGTGCATCAGCAGGCAGATATGGTGGGGGCATCGCATTCCCGTATGGTACTGCCGGGATTGCGGGAAGATGACGGCCGCGGCGGAGGATGTGCTGAGGTGCCCCGGATGCGGATCTCCGAATGTCTTTCAGGATCCCGATGTGCTCGATACTTGGTTCAGCTCCGCCCTCTGGCCGTTTTCGACTTTGGGATGGCCTGATGAGACCGAAGACCTCAAGTACTTCTACCCCACCACGGTGATGGAGACGGGGTATGACATCCTCTTCTTCTGGGTGGCCAGGATGATCATGATGGGGCTCGAGCACACCGGAGAGGTTCCGTTCAGGAAGGTGTACCTTCACGGCCTTGTTCGGGATGAGAAGGGAGAGAAGATGAGCAAGACGAGAGGGAATGTGATCGACCCCATTGCGGTGGCCGAGGAGTGGGGGGCCGACGCTTTGAGGTTCGCGCTTGTGGCCGGAACCGCTCCCGGAACGGATATAAGGATGTCGCGTCAGAAGCTCGAAGGGGCGCGCAATTTCGCCAACAAGATATGGAATGCGGCTCGCTATATCTTCGGAGCGCTCCCTGAGGATTTCAAGCTCCGGAGGGAGGAGCTCGAAGATCCCCGATCGCGGGGAAAGCTTCCCGTCGAAGATCGGTGGCTTCTGGATCGGCTTCAGAGGCTCATAAAGAGGGTTGATGAGCTCTTCGGAGAATTCAGGCTGGGAGAGGCTCTGAGCGAGATTCACGATCTCTTCTGGGGAGGATTTTGCGACTGGTACATAGAGATCTCCAAGGTGCGCCGCTCCTCCGAAACCCCCCCTTACAACACCTTGATTTACGCTCTCGACACCTTCCTCCGCCTCCTCCACCCCTTCATGCCCTTCATCACCGAGGAATTGTGGCAGAAGCTCCGAAGACATCTTCCGGATCCTCCCAAATCGATAGCGATCGCCCCCTACCCGCAATTTGCGGAATCGCTTCTCGATCCCGAGGCGGTGGAGGAGATGGAAGCCGTTTTTGAGATCATAAGGGCGATCAGGAATACGAGAGCCGAGCTCGGCATAAGGCCGGAGAAGGTGATAGATGTTCTCATCGCCCCTCAGGGAATTGATCTTGCGCGGCATATCGAGGAGATAAACGTTCTGGCTCGAGCCAGGACATCCCTCCTGCAAGAAGGCGGCATCTCGAAGGAGAGGATGAGGGCGATCAGCTTGAGCAGAGCCGAGGTCTACATTCCGCTTGAGGGGATCGTGGATTTGGAAGCCGAGAGGGCGAAGCTTCAAAAGGAGATCGAGAAGGCGGAGGATGAGCTCCGGAGGGTGGAGGAGCGCCTCGGAGATGAGGAGTTCCTGAACAAAGCCCCGCAGGAAGTTGTGGAGAAATTCCGCAAACGGCGTGAAATGATAAAGGATAAGCTCTCACGCCTCAAAGCTCGATATCAAGAGCTTTCGTAAGAGATCTTCGGGGCCAGCCGGCCTTCTTTCAATTCTCCCTTCCCTGAGCTTCGAGGATCCTCTTGAATCTCGTGGCGTCATCGTACATGCTCATGTTGTTGAAGAGCACGTAGGAATCGGCCTCCCGCGCTATACGATAAAGTTCGAAGAGCTCCTCATCGGTGTATTGATGGCGGTAGCCGGGGCCTCCGTGAAGGCGGAAGTAACGGGGGAGGCCGTAGAGAGGCGATCGGGCGAAGGGATCCACTCCGTGAATGAGATCGAGCTCCCTGCATAAATTCCTTATCGTCTCCTCCTTCCACCTGCCGCGAGGCTCCCACACGAACAGGAGATCTCCTCTCTCCGCCGATTTGAAGAAGGAGCGAAGGTTCTCCACGTTCTCCGGGGTCTCGTGAAAGCCGGGAGGGCATTGGAAGACGATGATCTTCGCCCTCAAAGCTCTGGCGATCTCCAAAGTCCGAAGCCAAGCTTCCCGCACCTTCGGGGTGGGGCGGAAGAATCCGTAGAGGTCTTTCTCCTGCGGGGGGATTTCGATCCGGGCCTTTCTGTAAGTGGGGCTTTGAGGGGTGTGGGTTATGAGCTGCCATGCTTTGAGGGAGAATTCGAAATCCTCGGGCGCTTTATTCCGCCACTCCAAGGCGGTCTCGAGCTTCGGAGGATTGTAGAAGGTCTGCTGGATCTCGACGAGCTTGAAGGAATCGAAATAAAGCGACATCCTCACGGGAAAGCCGCAACATCCCACTTTTATTCGGGCCATCTCCCGAGAAGCTCCCCTCTTATTATGGTCTCCTCCCTCCCCGGGCCCACGGAGATGAGAGCTACCGGGCGGCCCACGAGCTCCTCTATCCTCTTGATGTAATTCCTGGCGGCGGGAGGGAGATCCTCAAATCTCCTTATTCCCGATGTGCTCGTCTGCCATCCGGGGAGCTCCTCGTAAATCGGCTCGCACTTCCAGAGGAGAGAGGGGGAGGGGGGAGGGGAGTGGATG
>CAYRBX010000033.1:0-9168 GCA_964422695.1 uncultured Dehalococcoidia bacterium | reverse complement strand
CCTCAGAACCGAGAGGGCCACGTTGAGATGCCCCTTCCCTCCGTCGATCAATATGAGATCCGGAAGCTCCGACCAAGAGCTCCTCTTATCTTCGATCTTCTCCCCGGAAAACCTCCTCTGGAGCACCTCTCTCATCATGGCGTAATCATCAGGCCTCCCCCCGCAGCGAATTCGGAAGCGCCGGTACGAGGAGGGCTTCGGCGCCCCCTCCTCGAAGACCACCATGCTCCCCACCGCCTCATCCCCCCGGATATCCGAGATGTCGTAGCATTCGATCCTGCGGGGAAGGCGTGGAAGGGACAAAAGCTCCCTGAGCTCCTCCAGAGCTTTAAGCCCCGCGCCCGAAGCGCACATCCTCCTTATCCTCTCCTGGCGGAGGGAGGCGAGGGCGTTCCTCTCCGCCATCTCCAGAAGCCCCCTCTTCTCCCCCTCCTCGGGAATTTCGATCGAGATCTCCCTTCCCGCTCTCTCCCGAAGCCAAGATCTCAAAAGCTCTTCATCTTCCGGCGGGGAGGGGAGGATGATGGAGGAGGGGATGGAGGGGTTGACGGTGTAGAATTGCCTTATGAAATTGGAGAAGATGCGGGAGGGAGCTTCCCCCTCGGCCCCCTCGAGGAGGAAGTGATCCGCTCCGAGCATCCTCCCCCCTCTTATCCGGAAGACCTGAACGCAAACTTCCCCTCCCTCCCGGGCCAAAGCCAAGATATCCGCATCCTCCCCGGAGGGGAGGATCACCTTCTGCTTCTGCATCACCTTCTCCATCGCGAAGAGCTGATCGCGGAGGAGGGCCGCCTTCTCGAACTCCAGCTTCTCCGCCGCCTCCTCCATCCTCCGCCAGAGCTCCTCCTTTATCTCCTCATGCCTCCCCTCCAAGAACAGAACGACCCTCTCGATCATCTTCCTGTACTCCGCGGGATCCACCTTCCCGGTGCAGGGAGCGCAGCAGCGATGAATGTAATACTTGAGGCAGGGGCGCCCGCTCTTATCCGGAATCTTCTTATTGCAGGTTCGGAAGGGGAAGAGGCGGGAGAGGAGCTTCAAGGTCTTGCGCAGCGATAGGGCTCCGGCGAAGGGGCCGAAGTACCTGGATCCGTCGTCCTCAAGCCTTCTCGTCACCACGACCCTCGGCCACTCCTCATCGAGCGTTATCTTGAGGTAGGGGTAGGATTTGTCGTCTCTGAGCCTTATGTTGAAGGGAGGGCGGTGCTCCTTTATGAGATTCCATTCCAGGAGAAAGGCCTCCTGCTCGGAATCGGTGGCGATGAAATCGATCTTCCTTATCTTGGGGACGAGCTGCGAGAGCTTCGGGGAGAGGAGGTGCGATTCGCTGAAATAAGATCTCACTCTGCTCTTCAAATTGGCCGCCTTCCCGATGTAGAGGATCCTCCCCTCCTCGTCTTTGAAGATGTAAACGCCGGGATCTTCGGGGAGGGAATCAACCTGCCTTCGGATCTCCTCCCGCTCTTGCGGCATGAGCCGCCCCCGCTCTCGCCACCTCCTTCACTCCCTTCACTCCCTCGAGCTTGGAGAAGAGCCTTCCCAGCTGCCCCAGATCTCTGACCTCCAAGGTGAGATGGAAGGCTATCATCCCCGGCTCGGGATTCGAAGTTCGCACCGACACTATGTTTATCTTCTCCTTCGCTATGATCGAGCTTATATCCTGAAGGAGGCCTATTCGATCTCGAGCTTCGATGCGTATATCGACGGGATAAAATGAGGAAGGCTTCGCCGACCACGTGAGGGGGATGAGCCTTCCCCTCTCATTGCAATTCAGGATGTTGGGGCAATCCCTCCGATGAATCGAAATCCCCCTCGTTCTCGTCACAAACCCCACGATCTCATCTCCGGGAACGGGACGGCAGCATGAGGCGAGGTGCATGAGCATGCTCTTCATCCCCTCCACATCCAAAGCCCCCCTCTGAGCTCTCTCGGGGGCGGGAGGAGCTTCCCCTTCCGCCTTCGCCGCGAGCTTCGCGCCGAGCTCGTGAACATCCTCCTCCCCGCATCCCAGAGCGAAGAGGAACTCCCCCAAATCGTGATAGCCGAAGAGCTGAGCCGCCTCCTCCTCGCTCAAATTCACATCCAAGCGCCGCAACTCCTTCTGGAGCAGCTCCCTGCCCCGCCTTATCCCCTCCTCCCTCTCCCTCCTCCTGAACCACTGCTTTATCTTGGCTCTGGCGTGAGATGTCCTCACATACCCGAGATCGGGATTGAGCCAGTCGAGCCTCGGCCCCTGTTCTCTTTTGGAGGTGATGATCTCGACCGTATCTCCGTTCTGAAGAACGTAATTCAGGGGGACGAGCCTCCCGTTCACTTTGGCTCCGACGCAGCGATGTCCGAGCTCGGTGTGAATGAGGTAGGCGAAATCCACCGGAGTGGCTCCGGCCGGAAGCTCCTTTATCTCCCCCTTCGGGGTGTAGACGAAAACCCGATCTCTGAAGATCTCATCGGTTCTCACCTCGCCCAGCGCCTGCTGCCATTCCATAAGCTTGCGGAGCCAAGCGAACCTCTCCTCCACTTTGGCGCTCTTCATATCGAATCCCTCTTTGTACCTCCAGTGAGCCGCGATTCCGAACTCGGCGATCTCGTGCATCTTCCGGGTTCTTATCTGAATCTCCAAGGGCCTCCCCTCGGGAACGAGAACCGTGGTGTGAAGGGATTGGTAGCCGTTCGGCTTGGGGTTGGCGATGTAATCGTCGAATTGATCGGGGAGGGGACGCCAGAGGGAGTGAACGACTCCCAAAGCCGAGTAGCAATCCCTCACCTCATCGACGATGATCCTCACGGCGAAGATATCGTGAATATCCTCAAGCCCCTTCCCGCATGCGGCGTATTTCTGAAGCTTCGTGTAGATGCTGAAGATGCTCTTTGGGCGTCCGCTCACCTCGGCCTTTATCCCCGCTCTGGAGAGCTCCTCCCTCAAGATCGAGCAGGCGCGGCTCAGGAGGTCCTCCCTCCCCTTCATCTGCGAATCCACATAATCCTTGATCTTCCTGTACTCCTTGGGGTGGAGGAGCTTGAAGGCCCGATCCTGAAGCTGCGATTGCAGCTTGAAGATCCCCAAGCGATGCGCCAGAGGAGCGTAGATATCGAGCGCCTCCCGAGCTCTCTCCCTCACGACCTTCGGGGGAAGCCCTCCCGGATCCCTCAATATCGCGAGGATCTCGGCGAGCTTCAAAAGCACGATCCTCATATCCTCCGCCATCACCAAGAACATCCTCCTCAAGCTCTCGGCTTGAGCTCTGCGCTCGGCCGGGGTTTCGGCTCGCAGCCTGAGCCCCCTCAATTTGGCCGCTCTGGCCACAAGCTCCGCGATCTCCCCTCCGAGCCTCTCCCTCACCTCCGAGATCTCAAGCTCCTTCCCCCAAAGCCCCGAAAGAAGCCCCGCCGCCAGAGATCCCGCATCGAGCTCAAGCTCCGCAAGAACCAAAGCGGTCTCCAAGCCGCATTTCAGAGCGATCTCATCTCCCCCTGCCTTCTCTGCGGCGAATTCGAAAGCCCTCTCCAGAAGCGCAAGCTCCCCCTCCGAGAGGTAAGCGCGGGCTTTCTCCCTCAATTCCGCAAGCTTCTTCATGTGAGAAATCGAGAAGGCCGCTCCAGAAGCTCCGAGAGGGGAATGCGCTTCTGCCATCCCTCCTTCATATGCCGGAGGGAGACGACCTCGCCCTCCACCTCCTCCGGCCCGATGATAGCAGTGTATTTTACATCAAGCGAATTCGCATGTCTCAGCTGCCCCTTTATGCTCCTCTCCTCCCAAGCGGTCGCGACCTTTATTCCGGCCTCGCGAAGGGAGGAGGCGAGCTTCAAAGCCCTCTCCTTGGCCTCCTCTCCGATGTAGGCGATGTAGATCTCGGGAGGGGAGGGGGAGGGAATCGGAACTTCCTGCTTTTTGAGATTGAGTATTATGCGCTCGATTCCCGCTCCGAATCCGACTCCGGGAGCGGGCCTCCCCCCAAGCTCTTCGATCAGATCGTCATAACGCCCCCCTCCCCCCAGAGCCGATTGAGCTCCTCCCGAAAGAGGTTGGATTTCGAAGACGGTCTTCGTGTAATAATCAAGCCCTCGAACGAGGCGATGCTCGATCCGGAAGGGGATGTTCAGGATCTCGAGGTATTTTGTGAGCTTCTCGAAATGCCTTCCGCACTCCTCGCAGAGGAAATCAAGGCTTCTGGGGGCTTCCTCTCCTATCTTGATGCATCGCTCATCCTTGCAGTCCAGAAGCCTCAGCGGAGCTCTCTCGAACCTCCTCCGGCAATCGGGGCAGAGCTCCCCGAGGCGTCCGGCGTAAAACTCCCGAAGCTTCCGAACGTATTCGGGACGGCAATTCCTGCACCCTATGCTGTTGAGGAGGAGCACAAGATCCCTAAGGCCCAGCTCCCTGAAGAACCTCCAGGCGATCTCCACCACCTCGGCGTCCAGCGCCGGATCCCTTCCCCCTATCGCCTCGACTCCGAATTGGTGATGCTGGCGGAAGCGCCCGGCTTGCGGACGCTCGTACCGGAAGATGGACATGAAGTAGTAGAGCTTTACGGGCTGGGGGAGGTTGTGCATTCCGTGTTCGATGTAAGCGCGGCAGATGGGGGCCGTCCCCTCGGGGCGGAGCACGAGCTGCTGCCCGCCCTTATCCTCGAAGACGTACATCTCCTTCTCCACTATATCCGTGCTCATCCCCACCCCTCTCATGAAGAGCCCGGCATCTTCGAACACCGGAGTGTCGATCCTCCGGTATCCGTAAAGCCCGCATATCTCCTCGGCTTTGCGCCTTACGAAATCCCAGTACTTCTGATCCTCGGGGAGGATGTCGAAAGTCCCTCTGGGGGCTTGGAACCTCGCGCTCATCTCCCCTCCTTGCTCCGGCACAGATCCAGAACGAGAAGATAAAGCGCCTCCTCTCCTCTCATCCTTCCGCTTTTTATCTGAAGATCCGCTCTCAATAATTTGTCATAAATCTCCCGCAAAGAGGAGGGGGAGAACCTCTTGGCCTTCTCCCTCGCCCTCCGCAGGGCATAAGGGGGGAGCCCCATCTTCGCGGCCATCTCGGCTTGGGAGAGGCCCTCCGCTCCCTCGAGAGCTTGAAGCAGAAGGCGAAACTCCCTGGTCAGCATGAAGAGGATGAGAGGAGGAGGGGCTCCTTCGGACAGAAGCCTGCGGAGCTCGCGAAGGGAGAGCTCCAGATCCCCCTCCGCCACGGCATCTCCCAGCAGGAAGACGCTCCCCTCTCTCGAGATCCCCACAAGAGCTCTCACATCCTCTCCCCTTATAACCCTCTCCCCGCAGTAGAGGCAGAGCTTCTCTATCTCCGAAGCGAGAATCCAGAGGTTCTCCCCCGCAAGCTCCAGAAGCGCATTCACCGCTTCGGGCGAGATCTCCCCTCCGAGCTCCCTCGCCCTCTCCGCCACCCACTTCCGAAGCTCCTCCTCCCTGAGGCGCGGGAAGTGCTTTATCTGAGCTCCGGCCTCCTCCAAGAGCTTCAGGAGCGGATTCTCCCTCTCGATCTTCTCCTCGTTGAAGATCAAGACGATCGAAGGGGGAAGGCGGGCCACGAGCTCTCCGAGCTTCTCCCAATCCCCCAGCTTCTGAGCCTTCTCGAATCGCTCCAGAAGCCCTTCGATCACCACCACCCTCCGGGAGGAGAAGAAGGGGGCCGCCGCGCAGGCCTCCTCGACCTCCCGGAAGGATAGCTTCCTCCCCTCCAAGGCCAGGAAATTGGCTCCGGCGAGCGGCTCCTCCCCCAGCTGCTCCCTCTTCTTCCTGATGAACTCGAAGCGGGAGAAATCATCGGGCCCGTAGAGCACATAAGCCTCCCCCCTCTCGGGCGCCCGCTTTCCCCTTCCTCTCCCCTCGGAGAGCGGCATCGGGTTTATAATGATTGTAGCATCGCGGCGCTCGTCGTTGCGAAAATGCCCCCGGAGGTGGGAATCGCGGGATCGGCGCAGAGCGGGAAGACCACGGTCTTCTGCGCTCTCACGGGTCAGGATTTCGACGCCCTCTCCCGTCACCCCGGAGCGAGAGCCGGAGTGGCCAAAATTCCCGATTCGCGCTTGGATCTCCTCTCCTCCATCCTCCATCCCGAGAAGGTAACCCCTGCGGAGGTGAAATTCCTGGATTTCGGCCCCGGAGGGAGGGCTTCGAGCGGGGCGGAGGGATTGCTTCTGGTCGTGAGGGCTTTCGATGAGCTCGATATCTCGAGGATGAAAGGGGAGCTCGCGGATCTCGAGGGGGAATTCCTCCTTCATGATCTCGAGATCATAGAGCGCCGCGTGGAGAAGCTCTCCAAGATCGCGAGATCCGGAAAGCCCAAGGAGAGGGAGGCGGCCTCCTCCGAGCTTTACGTTCTTGAGAGGATAAAGAGGGATCTTGCGGCGGAAATCCCCATTCGCTCTCAGGAGCTCTCGGAGCCCGAGAGGAAGCTCCTTCGAGGATATGAGCTCCTCACCGCGAAGCCCCTCCTCATCCTCCTCAATATAAACGAGAGGGATATCGATAAGGCCGAGGAGATCGAGAGGGAATTCGGAGATTGGTCCTCCAAGCCCCGCACGGAGGTCGCGGCCTTCCCCGCAAAGCTCGAGATGGAGCTCGCGCAGCTCGGAGAGGAGGGGAGGGAGATGAGGAGATCCCTGGGGCTTCCGGATTTCAGGGAGAGGGCTTTGAAGGCGCTCCTCAAGGCCTTGGATCTCATCACCTTCTTCACCGTGGTCTCCGATGAGGTGAGAGCTTGGCTCGTCCCCCGGGGGACTTCGGCTCAGAGGGCGGCCGGGAAGATCCACTCCGATATGGAGCGCGGCTTCATCAAAGCGGAGGTCTTGGGGGTCGAGGAGCTCGGGGAATGCGGCTCCCTATCCGAGGCGAGGAGGAGGGGGCTTCTGCGATCGGAGGGGAGGAATTACCAAGTTCGGGACGGAGATATCCTCACCATTCTCTTCGGGAGATGAGGGGATTGAGGAGAGCGGGGATCGTATACAACGCCGAGCTCGAGCCCGCCGCTCGATGCTCCCGAAAGCTCTTCGAGCGCATCTCCTCCCGATGCGAAGCATGGCTTCGCCCCTCGGGCGATGAGGAGGGCATTCGCCGGGAGGCCGAGGGGACGGATCTCGTCTTCGTCGTGGGGGGAGACGGGACGATAATCCGGGCGGCCCGCATCCTCTCCTCTTATGAGGCGCCCGTTCTCGGAGTGAACGTGGGCCATCTGGGCTTCATCGCGGAGCTCGATCCCGAGGGGCTTTTCGGAAGGCTGGAGGAGATCCTCGAGGGGAAGGGGTGGATCGAGGAGAGGAGCATGCTGGAGGTGAGCGCCGAGAGGATCGGAGCTTCGATCCTCGGCCTCAACGACGTCGTGGTGGCGAGAGGAAGAAGCTGCAGGGTGATAAGAATCGAGACCTACATCGACGGGGAGGAGTTCCTGAGCTATACGGCGGACGGCCTCATAATAGCGACGGCCACCGGAAGCTCCGCCTACACGCTGGCCGCCGGAGGCCCCCTCCTCCATCCCTCCTTACCTGATCTTGTCCTCACCCCCATCTCCCCTCATCTGAGCTTCGATATCCCCATCGTCCTCCCTCCCGACGCCCGAGTGGATCTTGTGGTTCGAACCGAACATGAGGCGCTGCTGAGCGTGGACGGCCAGCTCGAATTCGATTTGAGAGACGGGGATAAGGTGGGGGTGCGGCGGAGCGCGCGCTCCGCCAGATTCCTGAGGCTCGATCCCCCTCGCCGCTTCTACAGGAGGCTCGCCGAGAAGCTCGGGGAGGGGAGGAGATGAAGGTCGAAAAGGCCTCTCTGCACGATATCCTTCAAATTCATCAACTTGTGAATCACTTCGCCCGCCGGGGCGAGCTCCTCCCCCGCCCTCTGAGCGAGCTCTACGAGAACATCCGGGATTTCTTCGTGATCCGCCATGAGGGGAAGGTGGTGGCCTGCGGAGCTCTGCACGTCTGCTGGGGAGATCTGGGGGAGATCAAAGCGGTCTCGGTGGCGGAGGAGTGGCAGGGGAGGGGATTGGGAACCAAGATCGTGGAAGCCTGCATAGAGGAGGCGAGGAGGATAGGGCTTTCGAGGATCTTCTGCCTCACCTATCGCCCCGGATTCTTCGCCAGATTCGGATTTCGCGAGGTGGACAGGATGGAGCTCCCCAGGAAGGTGTGGGGGGAGTGCCAGAAATGCCCCAAATTCCCCTTCTGCGATGAGACCGCTATGATCTTGGATCTCGGAGGCCCTCAGAGCGCGCTCCCCAAGGGGAGGGCGGCGGAGGGGGGAGAGATCTTGGAGAGCAGGGAGGTGTTCAAGGGGAGGCTGCTCTCCCTTCGGGTCGATAAGGTGAGGCTCCCCTCGGGAAGGGAGGCGCAGAGGGAGATAGTGAGGCATCCGGATTGCGTGGCCATCGTTCCCGTGGACAGGGAGGAGAACGTGATATTGGTGCGGCAGTACCGGTGGCCCGCCTCCAAAGTCCTCCTGGAGATTCCGGCCGGGAAGATCGAGCCCGGGGAGAGCCCGGAGCAGGCGGCGTGGAGGGAGCTTTGGGAGGAGACGGGATTGAGGCCGGGAACTCTGGAGAAGATAGCCGGATTTTACACCTCCCCCGGCTTCTGCACCGAATTCATGCACCTCTTCCTGGCCTTGGAGCTCGAGCCGGCCGAACAACCTCCCCCCTCCGATGAGATCGTGGAGACGGTGAGAATCCCCTCCGACAGGATAGAGGAGCTCATAGAGAGAGGGGAGATCTGCGATTCCAAAAGCCTCGTGGGGCTTCTCCTCTGGCTCGACCTCCGAGGAAGAAGCTTATAAAGGGGGGCCGGAGGGGGAAAGCCTTCAGCGGAAGATGGGCCTTCCTATCTTCAGGACGGGACGCCCAAGCATCGCGTTCAGAAGCATCGCGGTTCCGAAGTACAGGCAGAAGATTCCGAAGATGAGGAACAGGATTCCGGCGGGCTTCATGAGGTTTACGCCTCCGGGGAACATGAGCTCGGAGGCCAGGAAGAAGATCGCCACGGCAAGATCTATGAAGAAGGCGAAAAGCGCCCCCGAGATCTGCCCCGCCGGACGAAGGAGCAGAGAGAAGAGAAGCCCTATGGCGAGCCAGATCCAGCCCGATACCTTGAGGTTCGCCGGATCGGCCAGAGCTTCGGCTCCCTGAGCGGCCATATATCCCGGAACCCAGAAGCTCGCACCTCC
>CAYRBX010000032.1:0-9295 GCA_964422695.1 uncultured Dehalococcoidia bacterium | reverse complement strand
CCTCTCCTGAAGCTCGAGCTCCTCCCTCTCAAGAGCCGCCTCCTCTCCTATCTCCTCCTTTATAACCTCCTCGAGCTCCTCCTCTTCGAAATCCTCAGCTTGAGCGGCTTTCTCCTCTTCCAGCGGCTCCTCTTCGAAATGAGGCTTCATCGGCGCAAACCCCTCCTTTCCCTGATCTTCAGCAATTTGGCATCTATCTCCCTCTTCTTCTCCATGAACCCCTCAAGCTCCTCGGGAGAGCGGGAGGAGAGGAGGAAGAAGGCCTCATTGCGAAGCCTCCTCTCCTCAAGCCGCAGCGCGCATTCTTCAAGCTCCCTCTCCGGATTCACTTCGGTCGGAAAGCGCCTTGTGATCTCCTCCGCGTGCTCGCGAAGCTCCGGGGGAAGATCCTCCACGGATCCCCCCTCGCTTATTTTCTTGAAGATCTCCCTGTTCTCGGCTTGTTGAAAGTGCTCGGGAGAGAGCTCCGATATCCTCCCTCTTAATTCAGGATACCTCAAGAGGAGGGAGAGGCAGAACTCCTCCAGGGGATCTCCCGAAGGGGAGAGCTCCTCTTCGGCCTTCCTCCTCCTCTCCCCCTCGCTCCTCTGAAGCTTTGCGGCTATTCCGGCGAGCACCTTTTCGGAATATCCGGTGAGCTTCGAGAGCCTCCTCAAGCAGAGCTCCCTCTCCCCGGGATCCGGGATCTCGGCGATGATGGGGAGGAGGTAATCGCGCGCCCTCCTCCTCCCCTCAGCTCTGGAGAGATCGAAATTCCTCTCCGCCACCGAGAAGGAGAAGTCCACAAGAGGCTGAGCCCCGTCGATCAAAGCCCGCCACGCCCCCACATCCTCCTTTATGAGCTCATCCGGATCCTTGCCTTCGGGAAGCGAGGCGATGAGGATCTCGGCTTTGAGGCGGGAGGAAGCTCCCATCCAATCCGGCATCTCGAGCTCCTCCCTCTCCAAAGCCCTGCGGCAGATCTCGATTCCCCGGAGGACGGCGGCATCTCCGGCCGCATCCGGATCCAAAGCAAGAACGACTCTGCTTGTGATATTGCCGAGAAGGGAGAGCTGCTTTTCGGTTATCGAAGTGCCGAGAGAGGCCACCACAGTTCTCTCTCCGTATTGATGAGCTATGATCACATCCATGTACCCCTCGACTATCACCGCCCTCCCCTCACGTCGTATGGCCTCTCTGGCCCTATCGAAGCCGAAGAGCACGGAGCTCTTATCGAAAAGGGGGGTTTGAGGGGAATTCACATATTTGGGATGGGAGTCGTCGAGCGCTCGAGCACCGAATCCTATCACCCTCCCCTGAGGGTCGCGAATCGGGAAGATGAGCCTTCCCGCGAACCTCTCCCCCCCGCTCTCCGTAAGCAGTCCTCCTCTTACGAGGAGCTCCCTCTTGAAGCCCTTGGAGAGGAGGAAGGTCGAGAGGAGCCCCCTCTCCTTGGGGGCGTATCCGAGGAGGAAATCCTCAATCGATTTCGAAGATACGCTCCTCTTCTCAAGGTACTCCCTCGCCGGAGCGGCCTCCGAGGAGTTGAGGAGAGCGTGATGGTAGAATTGAGCCGCGAGCTCATTCGCCCTGTAGAGATCCTCCCTTTCGGGATCCCTCCTGAAAGCCCTCCTCTCCGAAAGCTCGATTCCGGCCTTCCGGGCCAGGAGCTCCAAAGCCTCTCTGAAGCTTATGTTCTCCTTCCGCATCACGAAGGTGAAGATATCTCCTCCGGCTCCGCATCCGAAGCAATGCCACCTCTGCCTCTCCGGGGAGACGAAGAAGGAGGGCTTCGTCTCGGGGTGAAAAGGGCATAAAGCGCGGTAGTTCTTCCCCGTTCGCTCCAAGCGGAGGTACCAGGATACGACCTCCACTATGTCGAGCCTTCTCCTTATCTCCTCGATGAGGTTCATGCCCCCTCTATCTCCCGGGCCAAGTTCAAAGCGAATTGATCGGTCATTCCGGCTATGTAATCCACGATCGCCCTCTCGGTGCTCTCCGCCCAGCTCAGGAATTCCGGAGGAAGCTTTTCGGGATGCTTGAGAAACCAGTTGTAGAGGAGGCGGAGGACTTCCTCCGATCTCTTGGCCTCTCTGCTCTTCGAAAGGACATTATAAACCTTCTCGAAGAGAAATTCGCGCAGCTCCTCCGCCGCCTCTCGAACCGAGGAGCTCATCGTGATGACGGCCAAAGTTCCCTCCCTCACGCCCCAAGAGCTCTCGATCACATCTAAGATGAGCGTTTTGAGGCGCTCCGAAGGGGATTTGCCCAAGATCCTCCTCACTTTTGAAGGGAGATCTTCCTCCCTAAGAAGCCCTGCCCTTATGGCGTCCTCCACATCATGATTTATGTAAGCGATGAAATCGGCGAGCTTGCACACCTGTCCCTCCAGAGTCGAGGGGTATTCCCAATCCTCTCCCAAAATCCGCTTTCTCGTTTTGGAGTGCTTCAAAATCCCCTCCCTCACCTCCCAAGTGAGATTCAAGCCCCTTCCCTTGTTCTCCAATTTATCGACCACCCTCAAGCTCTGCTCGTTATGAGCGAATCCCTCGGGAAACAGCTTGTTCAGCACCTCCTCTCCCGTGTGGCCGAAAGGAGTGTGCCCCAGATCGTGACCTAATGCTATGGCTTCCGCGAGATCTTGATTCAATTTGAGAGCTTGAGATATGGTTCTGGCGATTTGGGAGACCTGAAGGGTATGAGTTAACCTCGTGATGTAATGATCTCCCTGAGGGGCGATGAACACTTGGGTTTTGTGCTTCAGGCGCCTGAACGCTTTCGAGTATAGAATGCGATCGCGATCTCTCTGAAATTCGGTGCACAGAGGGCAGGGCTCCTCGGGATGCAATCTCCCTCTTGTCTTCGCGCTTTTCGCCGCAAGAGGGGAAAGCTCCTCTTCCTCCTTCCTCTCAAGAGCTTTTCGGATCTCCTCAAGCTCTCTCAGGATCTTCCCTCCTCTCTCAATCTCCTCTCCACCTCCTCGACGAGCTCCGCCGGAGTTGATGTGCCGCTCGTAAGGCCGATCGCGCGGCATCCGAAGGCTTTTTCCGGAATCTCCCAAGCTCCTTCGATATGAAAGGTCTCAACGTAACGAGAGCAGAGGGAGGCGAGGCGTCTTGTATTGGCGCTTATCTTCCCCCCGACGACGAGCATCATCTCCACTTCTCTTGCGATCTTCTCCGCCTCCCTCAATCTCCTTGTGACCTCAGGACATATGGTATTGCAAATCCTTATATGCAGTTTATCCGGAAGGAACAAGCGGCATAAATCCGCGGCGAATTGAGCGAATTTATCGGGATCTTGAGTTGTCTGAGCGATCACCCCTATCTTGCGTCCCAGCCTCTCGGGAGGGGGGATCGAGAGGGCGGCGAGGCCCCTTCCCCTCGCCCATCCCATAAGCCCTCTCACCTCCGCGTGGTCCTCCTCCCCGAAGATGAGAACCTCGAATCCCTCCTCGGCCAGATTGCGGGCGATGATCTGCGCTCTCCTCACCACAGGGCAGGTCGCATCTATTATCTCAATTCCCCTTCTTGCAAGCTCCTCCAAAGTGAAAGGAGGGCTTCCGTGAGCGGTGATCACCACAGCCCTCCCCTCAACCTCCTTCGGATCGGAGATGATCTCAACCCCTCTTCCGAGGAGCTCCCCGATGACCTTGTTGTTGTGAACCACGGGGCCCAAAGTCGCTACCTTCTTCCCCTCCGCGAGAGCCCTCTCGACGATCTTCAAAGCCCTTCTCACGCCGTAGCAGAATCCTATCTCACTCGTTCGCTTTATCTCCATAAATCCCCCTGTACTCGGGAGGCAGGAGAGCCGCGATGCGGAGCATGATGTAATCGGAGAGCTCCTCAAGGCGGGCGGCCGTCGGCCTCCCCTCATAGGAGGGCAGGTAGAACGGCTCCCCCACCCTCACCGTGATCTCGGGATGTCCGAAGATCACGGCTTTGGGGCCTGTTATCTTCTCCGTTCCCGTAATGGCCACCGGAAGTATGGGAGCTCCGGAGCGGAGGGCGATGAGAGCGGTGCCGGGATGGGCCTTCTGGAGCTTTCCGGTGGGACTTCTCCTCCCCTCCGGGAACATCCCCACCGCCTTCCCCTCCTCGAGAAGTCGGAGGGCCGTGAGGATCGCCCTCCTATCGGGAGCTCCTCTGCGCACCGGGAAGGCTCCGTAAGCTCGAACGAATCTCGAGGAGAAGAGCTCCTCCTTGGCCATGAAGTAAATGCGCCGCGGGATGCTGGCCCCCAGGAGAGGGGGATCGGCCAGATTCAGGTGATTCGCCACCACGATGAGAGGCCCTCTTCTGGGCACGTTCTCCCTTCCTATCACCTTCCAGCGGCTCAAGGTGAGGAGGAGGAATCTCATCACGGCGTTGGCGAAGTAGTAGAAGAACGACATCTCCCCTCTTCCAGAAGCTCGAGGATCTTGCGAACGACCTCCTCCGGAGTCAGCCCCTCGGTATCTATGATATGAGCGTCGGGCGCCGGGCGAAGGGGGGAGAGGCTCCGCTCTCTATCCATTCGATCTCTCTCCTCGATATCCCTCAAGACCTCCTCGAAGGAGATCTCCCTCCCCCTCTCCCGAAGCTCCTTATACCTCCTCCTCGCCCTCTCCTCCGCCGAGGCGGTGAGGAAGATCTTGAAAGCCGCATCGGGGAAGACCACCGTCCCTATATCCCTTCCCGCCATGACGATGCGCCCCCTCCCCCCCATCTCCCTCTGCTTTGCGATGAGGATCTCCCTCACCTTTCTCGATCTCGAAATGCGAGAGGCGAAAGCTCCGATCTCCTCTCCCAGAAGCTCGCCTCCGGCCTCCCTCCCCTCGATGAGGAGCTCCCCTGAGGGGGAGATCTCGAACCGCAATTCCTCCGCTATCCTCCTCAGATCCTCCTCATCATAAGGCCCGATGCCCTCTCTCAGCGCCTTGTAAGCTACGGCTCGGTACATCAATCCCGTATCCACGAAAGCGTACCCCAGCCGCCGGGCGAGCAGCTTCCCCACCGTGTTCTTGCCGGCCGCCGCCGGCCCGTCGATGGCGATCAGCGGAGGAATGCAGGAGCTCACCTCCTTCGCGGGAGAGGGGAAAAATAAAAAGTGGGCCGCGCAGGACTCGAACCTGCAACCTGCTGATTAAGAGTCAGCTGCTCTGCCAATTGAGCTAGCGGCCCACTCTCCGCCTCTTAATTATACCAGAAAATCGCCGGGAGATCAGGATCTCCCGCGCTTCCGCCGGAGCTTCTGGAATTCCAAAAGCAGGGCTTTCTCCTCGGGGGAGAGATCTCTGGGAACCGCGATCTTCACGGTGACGAAGCAATCTCCCCTCCTCCTATCTCCCATTCGGGGAAGCCCCCTTCCGGGTATCCGGAAGGTGGTGCCGCTTTGAGTTCCCTCGGGGATCTCTATCTCTATGGGCTCCCCGTCGATCCCCCGGAGATCCCTTATCTTCCCTCCCAGAGCGGCGGTGACGAAATCTATCTCCTTCTCGGTGTACAGGTGCTCCCCCTCGCGCTTCCAGATCGGGTGAGGCTTGACCCTCAGGATGACGTAGAGATCACCCGGCCTCCCTCCTTCTCCCGGCTCCCCCTCTCCCGGTATTCGGATCGCGTACCCCGTATCCGCTCCTCTGGGGATTCGCACCTTCACCTCCCTCTCCACCCTGATCGTCCCCCTTCCCTCGCAATGAGGGCATGTTTCGGCCGCCATCCTTCCGGTTCCTCCGCATTGAGGGCAGGGGGAGATCTGGCGGAAGAAGGCGAAGCCCATCCTCCTCTCCCAGACGATCTGCCCGCTTCCCCCGCATCGGGAGCAGTACGCGATCTCGGACGCTCCGGTTCCCCTACACGCCCTGCATACCTCCCTTCTCGTGATCCTCACCGTCTTCTCGGCTCCCCAGAAGACATCTTCCAGAGAGACCTCAAGCTCCGTCCTTATATCCGCACCTTTGGATGGGGCTTTCTCCCTCGTTCTGAAGCGAGAGGTTCTGAAGCCGAAGAGATCTTCGAAGAGCCTTTCGAAATCCAAGCCGAGATCTCTGAAGATGCTCTCGAAATCGGCGCTCGCGTAGAGATCTTCGGCGGTGTAGCCCTGAAGGCCGGCATGACCGTAAAGATCGTAAAGCCTCCTCTTTTCGGGATCGCTCAAGACCGCATAAGCTTCGTTGATCTCCTTCATTTTCTCGGCGGCGGTGGGATCGCCCGGATTCCGATCGGGATGATATTGCATCGCGAGCTTCCTGTAGGCCTTTTTTATCTCCTCTTGCGAGGCGTCTCTGGGAACGCCCAATATCTCGTAGTAATCTCGCTTGGCCATCTCCCTTCCAGTCGAAATTTTATCACCGCTCTTGCAATCTCCTCACGAACTCCTCCTCTTCCTCTCGATTTCGAATTCTCCCTTCGATTCTCGCCTCCAAGATGAGCTTTAAGATCTCCCCCATCCTCCTTCCCTCCGGAATCCCCATTCTCTTGAGATCATCTCCGGAGAGGAAGGGCTTTATGTGGCGCAATTCCTCAAGGTAGAGCTTTATATTCTCCCGAAGCGAGGGTGAGGGATGAGATACAAAAAGAGCTCTTATCGCCTCTTCCGATTCGCCCCGGAGCAGGTGATAAAGCTCGCTTCTCGGCAGAGGGGAGCCGAGCATTTCGGCTTTCCGCTTGAGGCGCATGTAGCTTCTTGCGAGCTCGAAGAGCTTTCCGGGAAATCGAAGGCGCTCGCGGAGGGCCGAGATCTGAGCTTCCGAGAGGGGATGGAGGAAGAGGAGGAGGCGGATGGATGGGGAGGAGATGTCCTGAGCCGAAGCCTCTTCGAATCTCCTCTCGAGCTCCTCATCGGCCCAGAGGAAGGGCATGATCTCCCAGAGGATTCCGAGCTCCCAAGCTCTCCGAAAGCAGCGTTCCGGAGACGGCTCCTTGAGGAAGAGGTCGAGCTCCTTGAAGATCCTCTCTCCCGAGAGGAGCTTTATTCCCCCCCGATCTCGAAGGATGAGGTTTAAGGTCTCCTCCTCTATCCTGAAGCCGAATCTCTGCTCGTATCTTATGGCGCGGAAGATCCTCGTGGGATCGTCGATGAAGCTCCTCTCGTGAAGAACGCGTATGATCCCCCTCTCAAGATCCCTTCTCCCCTCGAAGGGATCGAGAATTCTCCCCTCCTGAGGGCGGATGGAGAGGGCCATGGCGTTTATGGTGAAATCCCTCCTCCGGAGATCTTGAAGGATGTCGCTCGGGGTCACTTGGGGAAGGGAGGCGGGATGGGGGTAGAATTCGGCTCTCGCGGTGGAGAGATCGACGCGAATCCCTCGGATAGTGAGCGAGGCGGTGCCGAATTGAGGATGTACGATCGCCCTCTCCCCCACCTCCTCCAGAAGGCGGGCAAGCCTTATGGCATCTCCCTCGACCACGAGATCGAGATCCGGAGGGGTGCGTCCGAGGAGCAGATCTCTCACGCACCCGCCCACGAGGTACAAGCCGAAATCGAGCTTCGAAGCCCTCTCGGCTATTTGAAGCAGGATCTCCCGGAGGGCGGGGGGCAGTCTTGACAGCATCCCGACCCTCTCCATTATAATGAGGTGACGAGTTCAGCGAGAGCACCTTAAAAAGCGAATAGTGGGTTTCTGCCGGGCCACCTGGGGAAAGCTACTAAGGGTGGGCGGTGGATGCCTAGGCGCCAGGGGCCGATGAAGGGCGCGGCAAGCTGCGAAAAGCCTCGGCGAGCTGCTAGCAAGCGCAGCCGGGGATGCCCGAATGGGGAAACCCGCCTGAGGCGATAAGCCTCAGGCATCCTCAGCCGAACACAATAGGCTGAGGAGGGGAAGTGGGGGAACTGAATCATCTTAGTACCCCGACGAAAAGAAATCAACACCCCCTTTGCGGGGCTGCGCCCTTACGGGCGCAGGAGATTCCCCTAGTAGTGGCGAGCGAACGGGGAGGAGCCTAAACCGCAGCGACTCAGTGGGCTCGGGCCCTTATGTCGCTGCGGGGTCGTGGGGCGCAGGCGGGGAGGGCCCGAGACCTCCCAGGGAGTTACAAACCGATCCTCTAGCCGAACGGTCCTGGAAAGGCCGGCCATAGAGGGTGAAAGCCCCGTAGGCGAAAGGGGATCGGCTCCCGGGCCTGCGTTCCCGAGTACCGCGGGACACGTGGAATCCTGCGGGAATCTGGGGGGACCACCCTCCAAGGCTAAATACCCCTGGCGACCGATAGCGCACAAGTACCGTGAGGGAAAGGTGAAAAGCACCCCGGTGAGGGGAGTGAAAGAGGCCTGAAACCGCCCACTTACAACCAGTCGGAGGGGAGCTTCGGCTCCCTGACGGCGTGCCTATTGAAGAATGAGCCGGCGAGTTACTCTCCGTGGCCTGAGGTTAAGGGACTTAAGTCCCGGAGCCGTAGCGAAAGCGAGTCTGAATAGGGCGCTTCCCCCGCCTCGTGCGGGGGAGGGTCGCGGGGAGTAGACCCGAAACCGGGTGAGCTACCCATGGCCAGGGTGAAGGAGGGCCAAAACCCTCTGGAGGCCCGAACCCCTCAGTGAGGCAAAACTGAGGGATGAGCTGTGGGTAGGGGTGAAATGCCAATCGAACCCGGAGATAGCTGGTTCTCCCCGAAATGCATCGAGGTGCAGCCTCGGGCGGTGGCCCCCGCAGGTAGGGCTCTGGATGGTGTCGGGTGGCGCAAGCCTACCGACATCAACCAAACCGCGAATGGCGGGGCGCCAAGCCCGGGAGTGAGACTATGGGGGATAAGCTCCATAGTCGAGAGGGGAACAGCCCAGACCGCCAGCTAAGGCCCCAAAGTGCGGGCTAAGTGGGAAAGGAGGTGGGCCCGCGAAGACAGTGGGGATGTTGGCTTAGAAGCAGCCATCATTTAAAGAGTGCGTAACAGCTCACCCTCCGAGCGGGCCTGCGCCGAAAATGTAACGGGGCTCAAGCCCGCCGCCGAAGCTGCGGGATAGGGGGTCCGTTCGAAGGACCACCCTATCGGTAGGGGAGCGTTCTTCCCGCGCTGAAGGCAGGCCGCGAGGCCTGCTGGAGCGGGGAGAAGTGAGAATGCCGGCGGGAGTAGCGCAAGGCATGTGAAAACCATGCCCACCGAAAGCCCGAGGTTTCCTACGCAACGTCAATCGGCGTAGGGTTAGGCGGGACCTAAGGCGAGGCCGAAAGGCGTAGCCGATGGGCAGCCGGTGAATATTCCGGCCCCACCCGACCGGAGGCAAAGGGGTGACGCAGGAGGGTAGGCTGAGCGCGCCAACTGGACACGGCGCGTCCCCTCTTCTAGGCGATGAGGGCGGTAGGGAAATCCGCCGCCTGAGCTGAGGGGAGGGGGAAGGGTAGGGG